>JAHFGF010000182.1 GCA_023247595.1 Candidatus Omnitrophota bacterium | reverse complement strand
GCGTTCTTCCCAATATGAAAGTTGTCTGCCCGGTTGATTACCTTGAGGCTAAAAAAGCCACCCGTGCCATGGTTATTGACAAGGGCCCGGTCTATCTCAGGACGTCGCGTTCACCGCTGCCGATTGTTACCAAAGAATCCGATGTGTTTGTCATAGGCAAAGCCAATGTTTTACGCGCCGGCAAAGATGTTTCTGTTATCGCTTGCGGCGCGATGGTGGCTGAGGCGTTAAGCGCTGCTGAACAATTGGCCAAGGAAAATATTCAGGTTCGCGTGATTAATATGCATACCATTAAACCTATCGACGAACAGGCTGTTATCAAAGCTGCCCAGGAAACGGGCGCTATTGTGACGGCGGAAGAGCATCAAATCAACGGCGGATTAGGCAGCGCGATTGCGGAGGTTGTGGCGCGGAATTTGTGCGTTCCCATGGAAATGGTAGCGGTCAAAGATACTTTCGGAGAAAGCGGAAAACCGGAACAGCTTCTGGAACATTATGGCCTTAAGGATGTCAATATCGTCGAGGCTGTTAAAAAAGTGATCAAACGCAAGCGTTAAATGTAATGGAGCCCCTGATGTCGCAGACGAAAATGCAGGAATTAGCCCAGTTGGGCCAAAGTTTGTGGCTGGATAATATCAGCCGGTCCATGATTGAACATGGGAAATTAAAAAGTTTGATTGAAAAAGGCCTGCGCGGACAAACCTCAAATCCTTCCATCTTTAAACAAGCCATTGCCCAGAGTTCAGATTATGATCCGAAAATTGTAGAACTCACTGAAAAAGGCAAATCCGTTTTTGAAATCTACGACGAGCTTACTATCCGTGATGTCCAGGATGCTTGTGATCTTTTTAAAAATGTTTATCAGGATACAAAAGGTTTAGACGGCTACGTGAGTTTGGAAATTAATCCGCATTTGGCTAACACCTATGAAGCCCAGCGGGATGAAGGTCTGCGGTTATGGAAAAAGGTTAACCGTCCCAATTTGATGATTAAAGTTCCCGGAACAAAACAGGGATGCCGTGTTGTGAGCGATTTGCTTTCTCAAGGTGTGAATGTCAATGTGACGTTGATTTTTTCCGCTGAGCAATATCAGGATGTGGCTTGGGCTTATATTGAGGGAATGAAAAAACTTTCCGCCAAGACCAAGGATTTAAGCAAGGTACGTTCGGTTGCGAGTGTTTTTATCAGCCGCATTGATTCAGCCGTTGATAAGATGCTCGATGATGCTCAGGCAGCCTCATCGGATCAAGCGGTTAAGTCGCGGCTGGAAAATTATAAAGGGCGCGCGGCTGTTGCTAATTCTGAAATTATCTTCCATAAATTTCAGCAGGTTTTTTCCGGGGCTGAGTTTAATGCGCTTCAAGCAAACGGCGCGCATCCGCAACGGGTTTTGTGGGCATCAACCGGAACCAAGAATCCCAAATACAGCGACGTCAAATATGTCACGGAATTGATTGCAAAACCAACCGTTAATACGCTTCCGGATAAGACGCTGGAGGCTTTTTTGGATCATGGCACAATTAAATTGGCCATGCCCGGTGATGTGGCCGGCGCCCAGAAATTGATTCAGGATTTAAGAGGGCAGGGTATTGATGTGGGAGTGGTTTGCCTTAAATTGCTGGAAGAAGGGCTGGTTGCCTTTGACCAATCGTTTGATGAATTAACAGTTTCGATTGAACAGAAATCTAAGCGGTTAACGGTTCGTTAAAGATTTAGAGAAGTTATGTTTGAAAAAGGTGTGCGAATATTCGCATGCCTTTTTTGTTTTTAGCTAAAGGTTATCTTCATGACGGATTGAAATTTGTAAAAAAAGGGAAGAATTAGATGGTTATGCCGCCGGCGCTATATTAGAATAAAACAAAATTTAAATTAATCATTGGATTGAGACAGTTATGGATCCGTGGAGTTCAATAGCATCGTTATCCCCGCAAGAAATCCGTCATGTTCAAAGTGTAAAGCTCCGCACGTTTATCAATACGCAGTTATATCCGTTTAGCGCCCATTACCGTCGGGTTTTTGACCAGAATAAAATCAATCCCAAATCCATCCGAACTGTTGAAGACTTGCAGCATCTGCCTTTAACCTCAAAGGCGGATTTTATTAATCCCCAGAATCCGCTTGTGTATAAAGATTTCATACTAAAGCCTGATGAACAGTTGATTCGTCAGTATTGGCCTTTTTCGAAAACGGCACAATTAGCGCTCACAAAGATTTTTAAAGGTTCTGAGGTTTTGCGTCATGGCCTTAATCGGGAATACCGCCCTGTTTTTATGACATTTACCACCGGAACAACCAACAGTCCGGTTCCATTTCTTTATTCAAATTATGATATTGATAATCTTCATTTATCCGGCGCCAGGATGTTGTCTTTGTTTCAGATGAACCCGGATGAGCGGATTGTGAATTTGTTTCCTTTCGCGCCGCATTTGGCGTTCTGGCAGGTTTTCTTCGGCGGGCTTGCGTCCAATGTTTTTGCGCTGGGCACCGGCGGGGGAAAGGTGATGGGCACGGAAGGCAATTTGGCTGCTGTTTTAAAAATTCAACCGTCTTTGATTCTGGGCGTGCCCAGTTATATTTATCATCTGGTCCGTACGGCCCAGGAACGCAAACTGAATTTGGGATTTATCAAACAGGTTGTGCTGGGAGCGGCAAAAGTGACGGTGCCGTTTAAAGAACGGCTGGCAGGTCTTTTGGAATCCATGGGCAGTAAGCAGGTCTCGGTCTTAGGAACATATGGTTTTACTGAATCACGGACGGCATGGGCCGAATGTCCGTCGGATTTACATGTTTCTAGCGGATATCATCTGTATCCGGATAAAGAAATTTTTGAAGTCATCGACCCGCAAACCGGTAAAGTTCAGGGGGAAGGCGAAGACGGCGAATTGGTTTATACTTCGTTAGATGCGCGCGCCAGCGTGGTCTTGCGATACCGCACCGGTGATTTTGTCAAAGGCGGGATTGTGTATGAACCGTGCCCGTATTGCAAGCGCAGGGTTCCCAGAATTTCCAACGATATTGTCCGGTTATCCGACACTAAAGACCTGCAGCTTTCGAAAGTTAAAGGGTCGCTTATTGATTTCAACCATTTCTCGTCGGTATTTAGCGAAATTGACGGCATAGAAGAATGGCAGATTGAAATACGTAAACATAACAACGATCCTTTTGACGTGGATGAGTTGTGCGTTTATATCGCGGCGCGCGAAGGAATGAATGTGGTAACCCTTGAAGAGGTTGTCCGGAAAAAGATTTTGTTAGCCACAGAAGTTACTCCCAATTCGGTGGCATGTTTACCCATGGCGGAAATGGTTAAACGGTTGGAATTAGAAACGGCAAATAAAGAAAAAAGAATTATCGACGTAAGACCAAAATAATAAAGTTACAAGGGTTAAGGTCAAGTGGTCTGTGAAAACGCTGGAGAGTTTTATTGTGTCGGAGTGTTCTTAAGCCTTCTCCCAAAAAAGAGGATATTTTATGGAACGCATTGCTATC
>JAHFGF010000181.1 GCA_023247595.1 Candidatus Omnitrophota bacterium | reverse complement strand
TATAACGGATATCAATACCGACGGGATGTCCCAGGCGCCTCTTCTCAAGCGCGGCTTTTAACACATAGGTCAGCGGATCAAACCGGCGGATATAGTTGACCGCCAAGGCTAATTTATTTTTCCGGGCCCAAGCAACAATGCGCTGGCCTTCTAAAATATTTTTAGCTAAAGGTTTTTCAAGAACGACAACCTTCGGCTGCCATTGGGCAATGATGTCCCAAAGCCGGCCGCGTTGTTCCGGGGCCACACATACCGAAACCACATCCAGGCGCGAAAAATCTTGGCGCGCCTGCTGTAGAGATTCATAAGACGGACAACGGCTGAAACGGTTAAAGGCCTCGCGCTTCTGGGCGTCGGGGTCAACGCCGAAGGCCAAACGAAAACCTCGATGCGATACGTAGGCCTTGGCATGAGTTTGGATATAATCTTTCTGGTGCGCCAGATCATAACCCAGACCAATATTTCCCAAACCAATGACAGCTGATTTTAAAATCTTTTTTTCCATCTTAACGCCTCTGAACCCCTTCATTTAGTTTTAATAAATGCGGATTCGCCTTTAAATATCCGACG
Organism: Candidatus Omnitrophota bacterium; assembly: GCA_023247595.1. The sequence goes on along the minus strand of JAHFGF010000181.1, from coordinate 2,971 downwards.
ATCTCAGCGCAGGAAAAATTCAGGCGCGGGGCAAAGTGTTCCACAATATTTTTTAAGAGCGCGTAATCTTTAGCTTCATCCAAGGTCAATCCCAAATCAGGCCAATGCAATTCTTGCGGAGCAAACAGATTGCGTCCTTTAAAACGTCCGTTTAAATTCTGGCGGATAAACCAGCTGACATGCTCGCGGTCTTCTTGCGTCTTCCCCTCACGGTCGGCCAATCCCAAAAGTTCACGCGAAAAAACTTGAGCATCCATTCCAATCGGATAAGTGACCGGCTCCACGTTTGAAGCGTAATCGCATTTTTCCTTCAAATACAAATCAATGACTTCATCGACGATAACCGGGTCAACCAACGGGCAATCGCCGGTAATTTCAACAATGAGATCCGCTTGATATTTCTGAGCCGCTCCCAGAACGCGCGCCAGCACATCTTCTTCAGATCCGCGAAAACAGCCGACGCCAAGCTTTTGAGCCAAAAGATCAATGGGGTCATCCGTCTTGTTGACCGTGGTTGCGACGACAATCGACTGAATCTTTTGTGAACGGCGCAGGCGGTCAATCAAAATGGCAAGCATGGGTTTACCATCCGCCGGCATCAGGACTTTTCCCGGCAATCGGCTTGAGGTCATACGGGCTTCAATGGTTGCGACTATTTTCGTCACTTTGTTTTTCCTTCAAAAGAAAGATCCCAACTTTTCTGGTCGTAAAGTTCCTTGCCTTCTGCCAACTGTTTGGGATCAACCGTCCACGGGCTCACCGCGTGTTTAACAGCGATGTCGTTGAATTCATCTTCCGTAATACCGACGAAATCCAAGAAAACTTTGAGGCTTGCCGGTTTTTTGCCGTCACACTCTTTAACCCAGGCCAATCCTTTGTCGCGGTCAAGAACTCCCGCCCGAATATCGTCGGTCACGAGCTGAGATGTCCGTCCGTATCCGCGTTTGATAAATTTCAGATAATCCCGGATGCCGTTCATCATGCATTCGACTTTGGTGAAATTGTACTGCTGGGGAACGCCTTCGACCTCGTCGCCTTCCCATCCCAATTCTTTATTGATGATCTCAACATGTTTGCGCACGTCCCACTCGTGATACGCGCCGTAACAGATAGAACGGTAATCAATGGCCTTAAGATCACGCAGTTTCGGATAACGGTAACATTCCAGATCACGCGGCTCAACTTGGCCCACCACCATGCCCACCATATCATCGGCGGTGATACCGAGATTAATCCACTTGTTAAACGCGGTCTCATCGCGCTCGTCGATATTGTCAAAATCATTGTAACTGGTGTATTCAGCGGTTGATTCGCCCCAGATCAAAAGCGGGATTTTGAATTTAACCGCAATGTGCATGGGATAGGAAAAAACACCGGTGTGGCAATGCCAGCAGAAATCGCCTTTGCGGATGAGCGACTCCAAAGTCAGTTTGCGCACAATCTGCTGGTTCGGACGAAAAAGCATAAAATCAACGCCGAGCTTACGCAAAATGCGGTCGCGCTGTTCAACGTGATGCGGCCGGTAAAATCCATGATCAAATGAAACCACAAGCGGTTTGACTTTATAGCGTTTCATCATCGTATAAAGAACAAACACGCTGTCTTTTCCGCCGCTAAAGGGAATGATGCAGTCATACGTGCCTTTATTGCGGTATTTTTCGACGATTTCCTTAAACTCAGCTTCCTTTTTGGGCCAGTCGATTTTTTCATGTTTATAATCATGCTGATGACAGATATTGCAAACACCTTTGGTGTCATACATGATCGTCTCATGCGTTTCAGGCATTACACATTTGGTGCATACTCGTAATTCCATACGAATCTCCTCGTTAAAGACCAAAGACAAAAGACCGAAGACAATAGACTAAAAACAAAAGATAGAAATTAAATATCAAAACTTAACGAATGAATATTCGAATTTATAAAAAAAGATCCAATAATATCTGCCATACAACCAATTTTTTTATTCTGATTTCTGTCTTCTGTTTTTCGCTTTTCGCCATTGGTCTATGGTCTTTGGTCTTTTCAAATTCTCACATTCACCTGATTATCCTTCAAATACGCCCGAGCTTTAATCGGACTCTGATCCGTAAAATGAAAAATGCTGGCTGCCGCGACGCCTGAGGCATGGCCATGCGTTATTCCTTCTTTCAAATGCGCCAATGTTCCAACACCGCCGTGGGCAATAACCGGAATGCCGACTGAATCGGACACTTGCCGGATGAAATCCAAATCATAACCATTCATAGAACCTTCACGGTCAATCGACGTTAAAATAATTTCTCCGGCGCCAAGACTGTCAATCTGCTGAGCCCAACTTAACGCGTCTAAGCCTGTGGCCAACGTTCCGGCATGCGTATAAACCTCGCGTGTCCCGTCTGGCTTTTCGCGATAATCGATGGCAACCACAATGTTCGCCCGGCCAAAATATTCAGACGCCTGACGGATCAGCTGAGAATTTTCAACCGCTGCCGTATTGACGCAAACTTTATCCGCTCCTGCCGCGAACAATATGTTCATATCATCAATCGATTTAATTCCGCCGCCGACCGTCAACGGCATAAAACATTCTTCTGCCGTTTCGGTAATGATGGGAAGAAGTGTTTCGCGTTGTTCACGGCTGGCCATAATATCGAGGAACACCAATTCATCCACACGCTGGGCGTCATAAACTTTGGCGGCAGACACCGGCGCGCCGGTATCGCGAAAATGAGCGAACTGTTTGCCTTTGATGCAGCGTCCGTTTTTTAAAAGAAGTATTGGGATGATTCGATTTTTCAGCATGTTAACTGTTCAAAAAGTTTTCCAAAACCTTAAGCCCGGCGGTTTGACTTTTCTCCGGATGAAACTGGACCAAATGAATATTTTCCCTTTCAACAGCAGCGGCAAACGTCACGCCATGTTCGCAAACCGCCGCAACAAATTCTTTCTGCGACGGAACAAAATGATAACTATGCACAAAATAAAATGT
>JAHFGF010000036.1:10310-11766 GCA_023247595.1 Candidatus Omnitrophota bacterium | reverse complement strand
CTCTTGCGAAGCGATGTGAATCCCGCCCTCTCCCTGAATCAATTCCAACATGATTGCGACTGTTTTGTCGGTCACCGCTGATTTGATCGCCTGAAAATCATTAAACGCAACGGTTGTAAAACCCTCCGGCAATGGGGCAAAACCCTGCTGATGTTTCAACTGGCCGGTCGCTGCCAATGAACCCATGGTCCGGCCATGAAAGGAATTCGTTGTCGTAATAATTTGATACCTTTTTCCATCGCCATAAGCCCGGCAAAATTTGATTGCGGCTTCATTGGCTTCCGTTCCGCTGTTGCAGAAAAAAATCTTTCCTGGAAATGAAACACGGATTAACTCTTTTGCCAATTTGGCCTGATTGGGATGATAAAGATTGTTAGGAATATGAATTAATTTATCAATCTGATCCCGGACCGACGCAACCACCTTCGGATGACAATGCCCCAGATTACCAACCCCCCAACCCGGGAAAAAATCCAAAAACCGTTTCCCATGGATATCCGTCAACACACATCCTTTTCCCTTTACAAAAATGTACGGTACCCGGGTGTATGTTGAAAGAATATGCTGCTGATAACCAGAAATAATTTCTTCTTTATCCACGAAAAAGTATCCTAACAATTATGATTTGATAATCTGAGTTCCAACACCTTGGTCGGTAAAAAACTCAAGAAGCAGGGCATGCGGCATACGGGCATCAACAATGTGCGTTTTTTTAACACCTCCGCCGCTTAAAGCCTCAACACACGATGTTACTTTAGGAATCATACCGCCCTGGATGATATTACTTTTAATCAGCTGTCCAACCTGCTCAATCGTAAGCGAGGAAATGAGCGACTCAGAATTACTCGGGTCACGCATAACACCCGGCACATCTGTTAACAGAACCAGCTTTTCAGCCTGCATGGAATTGGCAATCGCGGAGGAAACTTCATCGGCGTTGATATTATGCGGCTGTTTTTCAACGCTCATCCCCATGGGCGAAACAACAGTAATCCGTCCTTTGCGTAAATGATCTTCCAGCGCATCCTGATTCACGGATGTGATCGTTCCGACATATCCCAGTTCACGGTCAGAAGTTTTCTTTTTCACGCGAATAATATTTTCTTGTCCGCGCAAACCAGTGACATCGCCCTTTAATTTTTTAATCTCTTCAACAATCTTTGAATTTAACCTATCAAGTTCTTCAATGACAATTTTCAGCGTATCTTTATCCGTTACCCGGATACCATTATGAAACTCAGGCTTTATCCCTTTTTCTTTGATACGCGCCGAAATCTGAGGGCCTCCGCCGTGAACAACAATGGTACGTATCCCGACATAACTTAAAAACACAATATCTTCCAAAACATTATGGCGGATTTTATCGTCATCCAAAATACTGCCGCCGTATTTAATCACAAATATTTTCCTGCGAAAGGCGTGGATATACGGAATCGCTTCAATCAGGACATTGGCT
>JAHFGF010000036.1:0-10300 GCA_023247595.1 Candidatus Omnitrophota bacterium | reverse complement strand
AAATCAAACGAGTCGATGCTTAATTATATTCTCCATTGATTTTGACATAATCATAGGAGAGATCCGACGTCCAAACCGTGGCTTTGCCTTTGCCAAGATTCAACCCAACATGGATGGTAATATTTTTTTCTTTAAAAGAGCTGAAGTCAATCTTCAAGTCATCTTCTGAAATTTTCAAACCCAAAGAACCAACCGCAGCCGCCACCCGTCCCCAATTGGGATTGCTGCCGAACGCCGCCGTCTTGACTAAATTTGAATTAGCAACTTTCAACGCAATGATTTTAGCCTGAACAAAATTTTTGGCGCCGTTGACGTTAATTTCAATAAACTTTGTTGCCCCTTCGCCATCAAGCACAATTTTCTTGGCCAGATCAATACACACACAATTAAGCGCTTTGCAAAAGGCATCAAAATCTTTACCTGGTTTGGAAATAACTTTATTTCCTGCCATTCCATTAGCCATCAGCGTGACCATGTCATTGGTACTTTGGCAGCCGTCCACTGAAATTGCATTAAAAGATAAATCCGTAGCATTCTTTAAAGCAATCTTGAGAAGCTTTTTATTAATCGCGGCATCTGTAGTTATAAAACCAAGCATGGTTGCCATGTTGGGTTCAATCATTCCGGAACCTTTGGCGCAAGCTCCGATCCTGACTTTTTTACCGGCAATGGTTATTTCCACGGCGCCCTCTTTAAGAGCCAAATCTGTGGTCATGATGGCCTGTGCAAATTTATTTCCTCCTGACGAATTTAACCCCTTGACTAAGTCAGGAATACCTTCAACAATTTTATTAAAAGGTAATTGCTTGCCGATAATTCCCGTTGAGGTAACAAGCACATGATTCGCATCTAATTTTAATCGTTGGGCGACTAATTCAGTTGATTCTTCAGCATACTTGAGGCCAAACGAACCGGTATAGCAGTTGGCGTTTCCGCTATTAACGATTAAGGCCTGCGAAACACCCTTTTTAATTTTACGCATCGTAACGACGAGCGGCGCTGCTTTGATAGAATTTTTTGTAAAAACGCCTGCCGTTTGCGCGGGCACAACACTATAAAGCAAACCAAGATCTAGTTTTCCAGAACGTTTGATACCGCAAAAAATTCCATTGGCATGAAAACCTGATGGCGTCGTGATTCCGCCCTTAATCACTTTCATAACAAACCTTCCATCTCATTAAACTGATACATAATATTCATATTTTGAACAGCCTGCCCGGAGGCTCCTTTGATAAGATTGTCAATCGCTGCCGTCAAGACAATCATCGTCTGATCAGAGCTGACAACCATACCGATGTCACAAAAATTTGTTCCCACGACATTTTTGGTTTCTGGCTGAACGCCGACCGGTAAAATACGGACAAATGGTTCCGTCTTATAAAACTTTTTGTACAACGAATGCACGTCATGAAGCGATATCGGAGATTTTAACCGGACATAAATGGTTTCTAAAATTCCATGAGTGTTTGGAATTAGATGAGCAACAAATGTCACATCAATAGGCGAAGACGAAACCAAAGATAGGCATTGATTAATCTCAGGTGTATGTTGGTGTTCAAGAACCTTATAAGCTTTGAAATTCTCATTAACTTCAGCAAACATTAATGATGGTATAGCCTTGCGCCCCGCCCCCGAAACCCCTGATTTGGCATCAATAATAATAGATTCAATCTCATCGTTCCCCGTTGAAACTAACGGCGTCAAAGCTAAAATGGCTGCTGTCGGATAACAGCCCGGATTTGCAATGAGCTGAGCCGTTTTAATCCTCTCGCGAAATAGTTCCGGCAATCCGTAAACAGCCTTGGACAACAACTTAGGATCTTTATGTTCCAAGCCATACCACGTCTTATATTCACTTGGTTTTTGTAAACGGTAATCCGCACTTAAATCAATAACCCGTTTGCCGGATTTAACCAAAGCCCCTACGCTATTCATTGATTCTGTATGCGGTAAAGCTAAAAATATCACATCGCAGGCTTTTTTTGCTTTTTGGACATCATACTTTTCACAAACCAATTCTGTCCTGCTGCGAAGGTCAGGCCAAATTTCTTCAAGCGGCCCCTGAGTATTATTAGCCGCGACATAAGAGACCCTTACGTCTTGATGTTTTAACAAAATATCCAGTATGACCTTACCTGAATAACCGCTGACGCCTGCAATACCCGCTCGGATCATAATCCCCTCAATCGTTTTATTGTCGACGATAATTTGCAAAAAAAAGACAAATCAATACTAAATTAAAAAGCCTATCTCGTCAATGTATTTAGAAGGAGATAGGCTTTCACCAAAAAATAATTATAATAATTTCTAACGCTTAACCCACTGGAATTTCTTACGTGCCCCCTTCTGTCCTGGCTTTTTTCCTTTTTTTTCTCTAGGGTCTCTAGTTAAGCATCCGGCCTTCTTTAATAAAGGCCGATTGGCTAAATCACAAGTCAACAAAGCACGAGAAATGCCCAACTTAATGGCACCAGCCTGGCCTGTTGAGCCACCGCCGGCCACTTTCGCGTTCACGTCAAATTTGGATTCTGTGTTTGTCAGTTTTAAAGGTGTTAAAATCATAATTCGATCAGTTTCACGTGGGAAATAATTCTTAAATTCCCTTTTGTTAACAGAAACTATACCGCTTCCCGGCGTTAAAGTAACCCGCGCTACAGAACTTTTACGACGACCAGATGCTCCATATTTCACAACTTCTACCATACGATCTTAACTCCTTATTTAATTTCCAAAGCAACCGGATTTTGAGCAGCGTGAGGATGCTTATCCCCGGCATATACGCGTAATTTCCTTAAAACCTTTGACCCTAGCGGGCCGCTTGGAATCATCCTCTCAACTGCTAAGCGCATCACAGTTTCGGGACGTTTTGCAAGCATATCTCCCAAGGCTACAACCCGTTTACCGGATGGAAACCCGGTATAACGTTCATAAGTTTTGTCCGTCAATTTTTTCCCGGAAACACGAATTTTATCAGCATTAATAACGATAACTGTATCACCGGTATCCACATGCGGAGTATAAACCGGTTTATGTTTTCCGCGCAATACAGCCGCAACACGAGAAGCAACTCGGCCCAAAATTTTATCTTTGGCGTCGACGATATAGCACTGATGAGCTACTTGATTTTCTTTAGCATTATAGGTTTTCATTACAAATTCCTTCGATGTTGCAAATTTAATATTCTCGCAATAGAAAACGAATTATAACATTTATTATTTGCTTGTCAATATCTGATTTATAGGGCTAGCCCCCCCATAGCTTTAGCGTCAATATTTGACCTCCATCAGACATAAACCTTGCGCCTGCGCGGTGTCTCCGGCCATACCCCGATTTTTCTGATCCAAAATCACTTCCAACGCCCCTTTATGCAACCGCTCAGTGCCGGCGTCCAAAAGTGTGCCTACGATATTACGCACCATTTTGTATAAAAACCCATCCGCCGTTATATCCATATAGACCCAATCTTTTTTCTTAATAATTTTGATCGCGGTTACATGCCGAACCGTACTATGCTTGCCTCTTTTTTGGTCAGCCGCTTCAAAGGACTTAAAATCTTTTTTGCCTAATAACGAAGCAGCCTCTTGCCGCATACGCTTCAAATTCAATTGGTAAGGATAGAAATGACTATAATTTCGTTCGAGAGCCGAGGGGCATTCACGATTCAGAATTGTATATCGATAAGTTTTGCTAAGGGCACTATGCTGGGCATGAAACTTTAGCCCAACCTCGGAAACATTTTTAATAACAATGTCTGAAGGCAAGTAGCAGGTCATTGCTTTTCGTACAGCATCCGGGGTCATGCGTGTGCGGACTTTAAAATTTACCACCTGACCTAAGGCATGAACACCGGCATCTGTTCTGCCGGAAGCTATACCTATTACCTTCTTTTTAAAAACCTGAAAAAGAACACTTTGAACTTCCCCCTGAACAGTCCGCTCACCTTGCGATTGAATCTGCCATCCATGAAAATGCGTTCCATCGTACTCAAGGATAAGTTTGAAATTTTTCAAAGGGAACATGCGTCGACTATAACTGTTTAATTAATTTCTCAGCAATTTGAACGGCATTTAAAGCTGCACCCTTGCGCAAATTGTCCGAGACCACCCAAATATTCAAACCGTTCTTGATCGTTTCATCTTCACGGATGCGGCCGACGAATGTTTCGTCCTTGCCATCGGCGTCAATGGGCATGGGATAACGAGAATTCTTAACATCATCCACAACTTTCACACCGGGAGCTTTTTTAAGCAAAGCAATCGCTTGTTCACGCGTGACTTTCTTAGAAGTTTCAATGTTGACCGATTCGCTGTGTCCATTAAATACCGGAACGCGAACGCACGTCGCCGAAACCTGGATCTTTTTATCATGCATGATCTTTTTTGTTTCATTGACCATTTTCATTTCTTCTTTGGTGTAATGATTGTCCACAAAGACATCGATCTGAGGAATCAAGTTATGCGCGATGCGATGCTGGAATTTCTTGGCCTCTTTGCTTCCTCCCACTTGACTACGCAATTCTTCAACAGCTTCAGCACCGGCTCCGGAAACAGCCTGATATGTGGAAACTACGATTCGTTTAATTTTTGCAAAATCATGCAAAGGCTTTAAAGCAACAACCATTTGAATCGTCGAGCAATTGGGATTGGCGATAATGCCTTTGTGCTTCTTGATGTCCTCGGGGTTTACTTCCGGAACAACTAGTGGGACACCAGGAAACATGCGAAAATAACTCGTATTATCAATGACAACAGCCCCTGCTTTTACCGCCACCGGAACCCATTCTTTACTGATATCAGCACCAGGTGAACTTAAAACAATGTCGATGCCATCAAAACAATTTTTATCCAAAATCGTGTATTTAATTCCATCTCTTTCGCCATGGACCCGCGAGATCAAACGCAATTCATCAACCGGAAATTTACGACCCCTAACGATTTCATACATGCATTGTCCGACAGCACCACGTATCCCCAAAATCGCGACATTATATTTTTTCTTTTTCTGCATTTTATTTCTCCAAGAATATAAATAAATCTTATAAACGCGTGCTTTAACCCATCTCTACATTATAAATTTTCTACAACCATATCCCCGATCTGACTCGTCGAATAACCCATCTTACCTACAAGCATCGATTTCATTTTTTTAATCGTAGCAATCATGGCCGTTTCTAAATCCACCGCAGCTTTTTCTTCACCCAAATAATCCAACATCAATTTAACAGTCGCAATCGCGGCAATAGGATTAATCACGCCTTTTCCGGTAAATTGAGGCGCACTGCCATGGACAGGTTCAAACATGCTGACTCCGTTCGGATTAATATTTCCGCTCGGAGCAACGCCCATACCGCCTTGGGTTACGGCAGCTAAATCAGTGATGATGTCGCCAAACATATTCGTTGTGACAATCGTATCAAAACGCTCCGGCGATTCAATCATATAAATGCACATGGCATCCACATGCACGTAATCGGTTTTAAACATTGGATATTCTTTGGCAACAGAATGAAATACCCGATCCCATAAATCAAAAACATAGGTTAAGACATTTGATTTTCCGCAAAGCGTAATTTTTCCGGTATATCCAGCCTTTAAATCTTCTGCGGTCAAACCGCGCCAAACTTTTTCTTTATGACGCTGTTTTGTTAATTCAAACGCATAACGAACGCATCTCTCAACCTGCGCGCGCGTATAAATCATCACTTGAGTCGCAACTTCATCCGCTGTTCCTTTATTACGAAATTCGCCTTGTCCTGTGTACACATCACCGGTATTTTCGCGCACAACGATGTAATCAATATCCAACGGACCTTTGTTTTTAATCGGCGATTCAACATTTTCATACAAACAAACCGGACGGAGATTGATATACTGCTCAAAATCAAATCGTAATTTTAAAAGAATTCCCCGCTCTAAAATGCCAGGCTTGACATCCGGATGCCCCACAGCGCCTAAATAAATCGCATCAAATTTCTTAAACTCCTGCATGGCGGAATCAGGCAAGACTTCACCCGTTTTGAGATAATGCGCTCCGCCATAATTAAATTTTTTGGTATTTATTTTGAATTTATGTTTAACGGCGACTTTATCAAGAACCTTTAAACCTTCTGCAACAACTTCCGGGCCGATACCATCCCCAGGGATGACAGCGATATTATACGTTTTCATAAGTTTCCTTAATACTTGCTGGATGTGAATATAACTAGCGGATTTTAATTATTCTTGAAATCGCTTAACAATTAACGTGGCATTATGCCCGCCGAAACCAAGGGAATTCGACAAGCAGATATCCACTTTCAGTTTCCGAGCCACATGGGGGACATAATCCAAATCACATTCCGGATCAGGAGTATCGAGATTTATTGTCGGAGGGACAATATTATCCCTGATAGCCAGCACACAGGCTTGTAATTCAACAGCACCAGCTGCACCGAGGAGATGCCCAGTCATGGATTTGGTAGAACTAATCGGAACTTTTTTGGCATGAGATAAGAATGTCTTTTTTATCGCAATCGTCTCAACCTTATCATTTAAATAGGTCGATGTTCCATGAGCATTGATATAGGAAATGTCTTGCGGAGTAACACCCGCATCTTTCATAGCTTGGACCATAGCCCTGACAGCGCCTTCGCCGCCTTCTTCTGGAGCTGTCGTATGATAGGCATCAGCCGTCCGGCCGTAACCACATAATTCGGCATAAATTTTTGCGCCTCTTTTTTTAGCATGAGCCAAGGATTCAAGAATCACGACACCTGCCCCTTCTCCCATGACAAAACCATCCCGGTGTAAATCAAAAGGACGGCTGGCTTTTTCCGGAGCGTCGTTTCTTTTGGACAAAGCTTTTAATGCACAAAAACCGCCGACTCCGAGAATAGTTGTAGCACTCTCAGTCCCGCCAGCAATCATCGCATCCACTTCGCCATACTGAATCATACGAAAGGCATCACCGATGGAATTCGCAGCCGTGGCGCAGGCCGTGACCACACATGTGCATGGCCCTTTTGCCCCAGACATAATTGAAACCTGTCCGGAGGCTTCGTTAATAATCATTTTAGGAATAAAGAAAGGTGAAATACGGCTGGGGCCTTTTTCAAGATACTTCGCGTATTCTTCTTCTGCGGAACGAATACTTCCAATTCCTGAACCAATAAGCACACCAATCCGATGGGCATCCAAATTCGGAATGTCTAATTTAGCGTCAGCTAACGCTTCTTTGGACGCGACCAAACCCAACTGAATAAATCTGGAAAAATTACGAGCATCTTTGGAATTAAAATGCTGCGCGGGATCATAATCGATAACATCACCAGAAATTCTGGAATCAAATAATGCAGCATCAAACTGCGTAATCGGCCGGATGCCACTTTTTCCATCAATGAGAGATTTCCAAAATTTTTCAATTCCTGTACCAACAGGTGAAACAACTCCCATTCCAGTAATTACAACTCGATTTTTTTGCAACATGTATTTTTCCTTTAAAATGTTTTTGCCCCGAACGATGTCGGGGCAAATCATTTATACATTTAAAATACCGTTTTATTGTTAGGCTGTCGTCGCTTTAGATTCAATATACTTAATGGCATCCCCTACTGTTTGCATTTTTTCGGCATCTTCATCGGGAATTTCCACATTAAACTCTTCTTCGAGCGCCATAATCAGTTCAACCGTATCCAGAGAATCAGCGCCAAGATCATCAATGAATGACGCTTCGGGAGTTACCTCTTCAGGTTTCACTCCAAGTTGCTCTGCAATAATCGACTTGATCTTTTCTTCAACTGCCATTAAATTGCCTCCTTGTTAGCACAGCTTTCTTTAAAAACAATCCAACTATCTTGGACTTTTATATGCACAAATCAAACGGCCAATCCGCCATCCACAACAATTGTTTGACCGGTAATGTAATCCGCAGCCTTTGAGGCTAAAAACAAACAGGCACCGGCTACATCTGAGGCTTCACCAAGCCTCGCTAATGGAATATTTTTTAAAATTTCTTCCTTAACTTTATCATTCAATTGGGCGGTCATATCGGTTGCAATATAACCTGGCGCAACAACGTTGGAAGTAATCCCTCTTGAAGCTAACTCTTTAGCAACAGATTTAGAGAATCCGATGATACCAGCCTTACTGGCTGCGTAATTGGATTGGCCGGCGTTTCCTGTTATGCCAATTATCGAGGCGATGCTGATAATTTTTCCTTTTTTAGCCCGCAACATCGCCTTCGAAACAACCTTTGTGGTGATAAAAACACCTTTTAAATTTGTATTTATGACTTCATCCCAGTCATTTTCCGAGAGACGAAGCAATAAATTGTCACGCGTTACCCCTGCGTTGTTAATTAATATATCAATGCGCTTATGTTTGTCAAGAATTTTATTGACGGTTTCTGACACCTGATTGGCGTCGGTAATATCACAGACATACCCATCCGCCTTGCCGCCTTCTCCGACGATATTTTTAGCTGTTTCATCCACCAAAACGGCGTTTCGGCCCACCACCAGCACCAGCGCGCCTTCTTTGGCAAAAGCCATGGCAATGGCCTTACCTATCCCTCTGGTCGAACCCGTTACCAAAACTACTTCATCATTGAATCTCATATGCTTCCCTGTTAAAAAACTAAAATATAATATCAACGAAAATCAATCTGGCAAGCTTAATTTCAATTTATAGCGCAAAATCAGGAAAGGACGATCTTACTTTGGTCATAATTAAGGTCTGGAATCAATTCCAAAACAATGCCCCTTAGAAAATCCCACTTATAAAAATACGGATCGACAATCTCTTTATTCCAAACATGGATGTCAAAATCAATGATGCGAGGCTTATTGCAATGCATGGCATTGGTTCTTCCCATTTGCGACTCAAATCCTTTTAACAACTGCTTAACCTCTGCTTGAACTAAAGGCGTTTCAATCAAAACCGCGCCGTTTATAAAATCCGGTTGTTGCAAATCGCCTTGGGGAGCTGTTTTAAGAAACGTTGATGTCTTGATTATTCTAAATTTGGATGAAATCAACCCCTGGGCAAGCACAATATTTTTCTCAGGGTTAATATTGGAACCCAACCCTATGACTGCCTCATTCATGAGTTGTTTGCCCCCAACTCCACCGAAACGGATCGTGCAAATCGTAATGCGCCTGGTTTGTCAATCCGCACGCTCGCTTTTTTTACTTTGGGAGATTTTAAAACAATTTTCAGAACGCTATCAGCCATTTTTTCCAACAGAAAATATTTTGAACCTTCAACATGCCGGATAATTTCCTTTGTAATAACTTTATAATCTACCGTATCCTTGACCTCGTCCGATTTAATGGCCTTTGCGGCGTTGAATTCAATTTCAATATTGATGACAACCGTCTGCTTTTTCTTACGCTCCCAATCAAAAATCCCAATGATGGCCTTAAGAGTCAAATCTGTAATTCGAATAGTTGCCATAACACCAATTTTCCCTATGTTAACTGTTCTCCACCATCAACAGAAATAATCTGTCCCGTGACAAATTCATTATCAATTAAAAAATTAATAGCCTGCAAAATATATGCCACGCCCCCTGATTTCAATAAAGGAATCTGCCCAGCTCTTTTCTTTAAGTAACCCGCTCCTTGGCCGCTAGGAGGCAAAATGATTCCCGGTGAAATCCCATTCACACGGATATGAGGAGCCAAAAGAACAGCAGCCATTTTTGTAAATTCTCCCAGGCACTTTTTGGATAACAAATACCCCACATGTTCCGTTTTATTTTTATTAATCTTGGTGTCTAGAATATTAATAATTTGTCCTTTTTTACATAATCTAGAAAACTCTGCGGTTAAAACAAAGGGGGAACGAAAATTAACCAGCCAATGCGCATCAAGCTCTTTCAAAGACTTTCTGTCTAATCCAGAAGGCTTAAAAATAGAGGCATTATTAACCAATAAATTCAGATGTGAGAATTTTTTATGCACCTTCTCTAATAATAGCAATACTTCCTCTTGATTGTGCAAATCACAGGCAAACAATTCACATAAAACCCCTTTTTTTCGAATAATGCGCGCCACATCCAGGGCTTTTTCCTGTGATTGATTGTAATGCAAGGCAATGTCGTAACCCCGTTCAGCCAGCGCGATGGCAATGCCTTGGCCAATGCGTTGAGCAGCCCCGGTGACTAAAGCCGCCTTTTTAAACTTTTTTAAATTATTCATATTCTAGTACATTGTCAAGTTAGTTGTTAATACGCTAAGTATTTCATGGTACTATCTTCCAAAAGGGAGGATAGCCAATGAGCCTAAAACAATTTCGAGTTCAACTCAATAAACAAGAACGCC
>JAHFGF010000035.1 GCA_023247595.1 Candidatus Omnitrophota bacterium | reverse complement strand
TTCTCAGAGACTTAGGGATTGCCAATCATCAAACGGAAAACAAACTGGAACTGACTGAAAGTCTTAACGCTTTTTTACTGGACCAGTCCAGCCAAGGCAACAATGTCGCCATCATCATTGATGAAGCTCAAAATTTAAACGTGAAACAACTGGAAGAAATCCGGCTACTTTCCAATTTAGAAACCGAAAAGCATAAACTGCTGCAAATTCTCCTCGTCGGACAGCCGGAATTATTTGACCATTTAAAACTTCCCGAACTCAGGCAACTTAATCAACGGGTGACGGTGCGGTATCACATCACTCCATTGCAGCCGGAGGATGTTAAAAATTATATTCAACACCGCTTGAAAACAGCAGGGTCTTTAAGTAGAATTCAATTTACACAAGACGCATTCCTTACTGTTTCAATGTACTCCAAAGGCATTCCGCGATTGATCAACATCATCTGTGATCGCGCCCTTTTAGCAGGTTTCGTTAAAGACAGCTATACCATTGATTCGGATATCATCCACCAAGCCGCTCGGGAGGTTATCAGCACATGAGCATCATCAACGACGCGTTAAAAAAATTGCAAAACCAAATAGGCCACTCCACCCCCCAGGCGTCTGAATTAAATACAAATGTCGCCCAAGAAGAATTGATCCCGGCGCAAAAAGCCGGATTTCAACCCGCGGAAGTTCAAAAACAGGTCAACGAAATGTCAGAGTCTCATCAAAAACAAAAACCAAAACAAAACGAATCCCATTTAGTCATTGTTTTAGGCATTCTGTGTTTACTGATCGGCCTTTTCGTCCCCATTGTTAAAAAACAATCTGTCGTTCTCGTATTAGCCAACCAAGTCTCCAGTCAATGGAACCAATTTAAGCAATCCAAACAAAAACAACAATTCAAACAAACAAATCCTTCCAAGCCTGTTGCCGTTGCTGCCGTCGCCGCAGTTCCGAAAATGGCGACTCCTGCCCCTGCTCCTAGACAAAAACCCGCCAGAACCATTGCTGAAAACACCGCACCTGCGGCAACAATTAAGAAATCCTCTAATAAAACTCCAAGCCGCCTCATTATCAACGGCATCATGACTAAGGGAGAACAAAATTTAGCGCTGGTGGACGGACAAATTTATGAAGAGGGCGATATGGTCGACGGCGTTAAAATTTTGAAGATTACCACAAAAGGCGTGACCATCATCGAAGACGGGGAAGAACGCACCATTAAAATCATGGGCAATTAATTTTGAAAATGATTGATTGCAGATTCAATCACCGCGTTTGACAGACCTGTAACAATTTCAACTTTTCCTATCCGACGGGCTAATACAAATCGATTTTTTCCTGCTACAAATTTTTTATCATGATGCATAGCTGCCAAAATCTTTGATTTTGGAACTTTCGCAATCTTCACCGGAAGCCCAATTTTCGTCAATAAATCATTCAGCCGTTTGGCGTCTCCTGCCTTGAGCATACCCAGTCTTTCTGAAATATAAGCCGCCATCCTCATCCCTAACGCCACTGCTTCACCGTGATGATAGAGTTTATACCCGGCCGCATTTTCAACCGCATGCCCGAGGGTGTGACCGAAATTGAGGATCATCCGCAATCCTGTTGTTTCACGTTCATCCTTGGAAACAATCTCCGCCTTCAGACGCGCGCAAATTTCGACGACAGTTGTCATAATCTTTTCATCAAATCGAATGAATGCCTGATGATTTTTTTCCAGAAAACTGAAAAAATCCGGATTAAGAATCACTCCGTATTTAACCGCCTCGGCCAGACCATTTCGAATCTGCCGCTGATCAAGAGTTTTTAAATATTGGACATCGGAAAAAACCAACTTGGGCTGATAAAAGGCGCCGGCCAGATTTTTTCCAACCGTCAGGTCAATCCCCACCTTACCTCCAATGGCTGAATCAATCTGCGCCAGTAAGGTCGTCGGCATTTGGATGTAGGCGACCCCTCTCTTATAAACCGCCGCGACAAAGCCAGCTAAATCTCCGATGACACCGCCGCCGAGCGCGATAATAAAAATCTTTTTATTCACGTCATACTGGGCAATTTTTTCAATAAGACTTAACGCCACTTGACCGGACTTACTCTTCTCCCCCGCCGGAACAGCAAATACTTTAACGGTAAAACCGCTGTCCTTTAAAACAGCAGCCACTTTGGCCGCGTGCAATCGTTCAACGGTTTTATCCGTAATAATCACGGCATCCTTGCCGAGCGGCAAAGAAGAAATCTGCCGGGGTAATTGCGCAAGGATTTGACTTCCGATGACAATGTCATAACTGTTATCTTTTAATTTCACGGGGATACTTTTCATGGGTTGACTCCAAAGAGAATCGACAGATGTTCAACAATCGGATAAATAAATCGCAGCAATCCAAATTGCAGCAAAACAAGGACAATCAAAATACCAAAAGGTTCTAACCGGTTATACGTATACGCCATCTGGTTTGGAAGCAAACCTGAAACAATTCTAGAACCATCCAAAGGCGGAATGGGAATCATATTAAAAACAGCTAACGTCAGATTCAATTCAATGGCCCAGATTAAAACATCCATCAATGTGTTTTGCGACGGAAATAATTTAATTACGGCGCCGATGAGCATCGCAAGCAGAACATTAACCAACGGACCGGCGGCGGCAACAAGCATCATATCACGCTTGGGCACATTCAGCTTTGAGAAGTTGACCGGCACTGGTTTAGCCCAACCGAATAACAGCAAATGATTGGTCCATCCGCTGAAATACGCAAGAAATAAAAGCCCGGGAATAATTATGCTTCCCATCGGATCGATATGACGGATGGGATTTAATGTCAGACGGCCCAACAGCTTGGCGGTAGGGTCTCCCAATTGATTGGCCACCCAACCATGCGCGTATTCATGAAGGATGATGGCGGGAACAAGGGCTATGATGATGGCGAGGACGAGCTCAATCATTACAGGACGAGTTGAAACTTTTTAACAGCAATAACAGGATGCGGCAGACTGGCAACGCCAGAGACAAGACTTCCATCAATTTTAACGGCATCACGGGAAAAATGACCAATGACCGCAGGGTGAATCTGCAGGTAAAAAGTTTTTCCATCTTCTGTTTTCAATTGATAACTGGCATTATTGAGCATATCGACGGGCGCAACCGGTTCAACAACACCGCTTACCGAAATAGCCATCGATGAATCAGAATTATTTTGGGGAGGCGCTGAACCGATATTGGAATCAATGATGGCCGGTTCGTGAATGGACGTCAACCCCAAACTTTCCATGCTGGGAAGATTTTCCGATTTAAAACGGACAAAATCTTTGCTAACCCATCCGAACATGCCAGCGACGGGAACAATCTGCAGCCAATCATCCATCTTGTTTACGACTCGCACGTAAGTGCCCTTTTCCAATTGACCCAAGGCGGAAAAATTAACTCCTCTGCCGGCACGCACATTGACCCTATTGCCAGAGACCTTTGCGATCGTATCATTCTCCAAAGTAAGGTAATCAATCCGTACAAATCCCTTGGAAGTCACCGGCAGCTGGATTCGATACCAGCCGTACTGCTCTTCATAAACAATCACACTGGTGCCTTCTGCCAAAATATCCACCCGTTCAAAATTCACATTTTGTCCGGCGCGAATGCTGACTTTGTCGGCGGAAACTTCTCCCAGAAAAGGAAAATGCTCTTTCGCCCATCCAGACGGCAATGAACAAAAGAGCATCAAACTTAAGACCAGAATTTTTAATTTCATCTGTTACGGACAACCAAAACTATTTTTTTGCGGCAGGTTTAGCAGCTGGAGCGGCAGCACCACCGGCAGCTGGGGCAGCGGCAGCGCCTTCTGCAGTCGCGGCAGCAGCCTTCTTCTTCGCTTTAATACGGACAATCTTTGTCTTTGGCAGGGCCGTCACACTTGAAGCATCTGTCCACAGTCCTTTTTTCATCAATTCTTTGATGCGTTCGACGCGGGAAAGAACTGTCCGCTGAGTCGAGCTGGCTTTATCAATCTTCAATGATGGGTGCAGTGACATATTACATACTCCTTACTAGGCAATCTTTATATTGCGGTTTCAACTTAGCGATAATTACTTTTGCTTCGTTCTTTTGGTTGAACTTGCCGACGCAGAGGATGGCGTATTTGCCCTTCTGCATGACAATGGTCTTAAACCCTTTTTTGTCCAAATCCAACGCGGCTTTTCTAGCAAACTTCTTATCCGCGTATGATGCGACCTGGACGGTATACTTAAAGGCCGGATCTGCCGTTAAGGTTTTTTGTTCAACCACAACCGCAGATTGAGGCTGCAGCGTCCGTGCAGAACCGGCAACGGATGCTACTGTTGCTTGAGGTTGTTGCACCGGAATTTTGACGACGGCGGCTGACTGCGTTTGCACAACAGGCGCTTGAGCTACAAGCGGCTTAGCAGGAACCTTGTCCATCAACTGAGCCGTCATCACATGCTTACCCCGTTCAACTCCTAAAGAATAAGCAAAAACAGCAAGCATTATACCTAAAATGCTTAAAACCACAAGGTTTTCTATGGTGAGGGTTAAATTGGCTAAAAAGAGCCTTGGTCTGGACGCATCATTGTCAACCCCCGAACTTCCTGGGAAAAGTTCGAATTGGGGCTGCTTATAATTAATATTCACGGTTTGGCCTTTTTTAAAATGAGGTTAAATTTTCAATTTAAATTTCTAAAAATAATTGAACTGGTCTCAAAAAAAATGAGACCAGAAAAATATTGTTCGTGGAGTGTTCCTAAATGCAGGCTTATTATATGCTTAGCGCGAGATTAAACTCAAGAATTTTCTAAATTTTTTTTCGCGGGACAAATCGAGAAAAGCGTCGACGACCTTCGGATCAAATTGCGTGCCGGAATTTTTCGCCAACTCTTCCTTCGCCTGCTCGATAGAAATTTTCTTGCGATAAGGCCGCCCCGTCACCATGGCTTCAAACGCGTCAACCACCGCCATAATCCTGGCGCCCAGCGGGATCTGATCGCGCTTAAGTCCCGACGGGTAACCAGTCCCGTCATATTTTTCGCGATGATAAAGAATGATAGGCAAAATAGGCTGGAGAAATTCCACCGGCTTAATGAGCGCCGCGCTTTTCCGGGGAATTTCTCGGATAATCTTAAACTCCTCCGGCGTCAGTTGACTGCGCTTCGAGAGAATTTCATAAGGAACATCAATGACACCGGTGTCATGCAAAATACTGGCATATTCCAAACGCTTAATACCTTCCTGACTGACATGCAACCGCTCGGCGAGACTTTTAATAATTTTGGAATACACCGGCTGGTTGACCGATTCAAAATGCGGATGCCTGGCTAACATATTACCGATGAAATGAGCGCTTCCCAAAATCGTCCGCTGCTGCTCCTCATACAACTGAAGACTTTTAATAGCCGTAACCGCCTGTTCGGCAAACACCGTCAGCATTTCACGGTCGAAATCATTAAACGGTGCCTCATTTTTATTGCGTTTAATAAAAATAGCCCCGCAGATATCTTCCGCCACGAGCGGCAGCCCAATGATATATTTGTCAAAAATCGCCATGCCTCGGGTTACGCTCATTTCCTGTTCAGGAAGGTGCGCGAAATCTTTTTTCTTGTCGAGAAAGATGTTAATTTTATTTTCAAAAATAGCGATCATGACAATGTTGCGTTTGATGGGATCGAGCACATAAACACTGGCGGAGGAAGCCTTGATGAATTGGCATAATAATCTGGTCAACCGCAGCGTCAACTCTTTGACGTTATAGGTGGAGTTAACCAGACGATACACCATATGCACCGCTGAAAGAATCAGCCGGTATTTTTTGACATCCAAAGGACGTTCTTTTTTATCTTCCGTCATAGTTAAACCTTTTGGTAAGGCTCAAATAATTTCTTAAATTCATCCAAAGCAAATCGGTCCGTCATGGACGCAATGTAATCGCAAATCAATTCATATAACGCGCTTTTGGAATATTTCCGGTTGCGCTGAAAAATATTGTATGGAAGCTGCATGGGATTATCCGCGTAAACCTCAAAAATACTTCTTAAAATCCGACGGGCTTTGGTGGTCATACGCTCCACCCTGTAATGATGATAAAGCTTTTCGTTGAGAATGGACTGCAGATAATTTCGCTCTTCCGCCATTGTTTTACTAAACCCAATAATTGGTTCTGCCGATTTTTTCGCGTCTCTGGACAGCCGGGAATTGTATTCTTTAACTTCTTTAGAATTTTTGAAAGAAAAATTATTAATTCTCCCTTCCGTCGCTTCAAGAAAATCTTTGACCTGCATATCAATCAGCATTTTTACAACCTGATACTTAAACATTTCCTGGTTGCCGGTTTTGGGAACCCCGCCGATTTTCTCAACCGCTTTCTTCCATAATTCACTCTGCATCAAATCATCTTTGGTAATGCATCCGGATGTCAAACCGTCGTCGATGTCATGATTCAGATACGCCAGAGAATCCGCCACATCAACCACCTGGGCTTCGAAGGTTGGGCCTTCATCCTGAATAATCCGTCCTTTGATTTCCTTGGAAGTTCCCGGGTCGTCAAAAATTGTCTGATGTTTAAGTATTCCAATTAAAACCTCATTGGTGAGATTCAGGCCGTCGAAATCCGGATAACGTTTTTCAAATTTGGTCACAATATCAAAACTGCGGACGTTATGATTAAATCTTTTACAGCCCGCTTCATTCATAATTTCGTTTAAGGCCTCTTCTCCGGCGTGGCCGAACGGCGGATGACCCAAATCATGGGCAAGAGCCACCGCTTCAATGAGATCTTCATTCAGACGGAGATTCCGCCCGATGGTACGGGCAAGCTGAGCGACTTCAATGGTATGCGTCAGCCGCGTGCGGTAATAATCTCCCTCAAAGATGACAAAGACCTGTGTTTTATATTCCAGTTTGCGAAACGCTTCGCAATGAACAATCCGGTCGCGGTCTCTCTGGTAGGCCGTGCGCCCGCTGTGATCGCTTTCCTTATGCAAACGCCCGATGGAATCCATGCTTTTCATGGCATAAGGCGCTAATATTTTTGCTTCTAGTTCTTCAATTTCTTTTCGTGTGCGCATTTTTAAATTTTTTATACAATTCCTTTAATGATTGCGACATGACCCGCGTATCCGAGACAACGGGCATAAAATTAGAGTCCCCTTTCCAACGGGGTACGATATGCATGTGCAGATGCCCTGGAAACCCGGCGCCGGCCAACCGGCCCAAATTAAAACCAATATTAAAACCACCCGGTTTTAAAACTTTATCAGTTAACTTTTTAACTTCGATAACCAAATCCAAAACTTCCTCGCGTTCAAGCTGGGTTAATTCTTCTAATTCACCGACGTGACGGTTCGGCAAGACCAATGTATGTCCGTTGTTGTACGGATAAATATTTAAAACAGCAAACGCCGATTCTCTTCGGATAAAAATAAAATTCTTACTGTCTTCTTTTTCTTTCAAAATACGGCAGAACACACAACCTTTGTGTTTCTCAATTTTTGAAATGTATTTAATGCGCCAAGGCGCCCAAAGTTTATCCATAATTCTTCCATGAAACGCTTAAAACCGAATGAAGCCAACCGCTATATTTTAATAATCTTTCCCGTAATCCCCTTTTCCGTCACTTTTAGAATACCATAAGAACAGCTCGGGGCGCTAATCGTATCATTGGGACTGCCTGGATTAAAATACAAGACCTCATCAATCCATTCATTAAAAGGCAGATGCGAATGACCGAAAATAACCGCGTCAACCTTATCTTTTTTAAATTCCTTAACCACACTCACTAAAACCTTTTCGCCCCGCCCCTCGCCGTGAAAAACACCGATGGTGAATTTCCCGCAAGGAATTAGCTGCTTAGACGGAAAAATCTTGCGCACCTCGGCGGGATCCATATTGCCCCAAACGCCTTTGACTTCCTTAATGCCTTTAAGCTGCTTCAACGTTTCCTTGTCACAAAAATCTCCGGCGTGAATTATAAAATCAACTTTTTGGAAGGCCTCAAGAACCTGCCTGGGGATGGGATTGGAATGAGTATCGGAGATTACGCCTATATTCATCTGACCACGTAAGGTTTATCGTAGATATGCATCAATGAATTAATTTCCTGTTCGTTCCAAATCCACATACGTTCCTGAAGCGCGCGAACGCGGGCATTTTCATCCAGATTGGATAAAGAAACAATAACCAAACGCTGCGGTTTACTTTCCATATTTTTTGATTCCGATAGAAGGGCGTTGATATCTCCCTCGGTAAACGGATCTTTACGCAGGGCAACGAGCCATGTCCCTTCTTCACATTGCCCCTTGATGACATCAATAAATGTACCGGCAATGGACCGAAGCTTAATTGGTGTAATTTCAGAAAAAACCGGAAGCTTATACCGCCTCCCGTTTAAACTTAACGACTCATTGTCAAAACAGTGAAAGAGTTCAGACATCCGGGTGGAAAGGTCTTTTCTCGACGTCGCCTGAAATTCCGCGACGGCCCGGTTGAATTCTTCCCGAAAATATTTTGACTGCTTGCCGGGTTCTAAATCGACCGCCGAAAGCCTTCTTTGCAGCACATATTTAATCCAGTAGCGGAACATTTTATCTTTAAACTGAAAGATGGTTCCGTTTCGCTCAATGATATCCAATTCCGTCAATCGGCTTATCTTCTGATTGATTTGAGTCTGCTTCTGGCCAAGCGTTTCTAACAAATCCTTGACGCGGCATTGCCCGTTGGCCAGCGCAATTAATAACGATATAAACGATCGGTTGCCTTTCCCCTGGCACAATTCGGAAATCACAAAATCAAAATGACGGCTTAAAGCCCCCCACGTGTTAAACACCACATCTTCCACCGCCTGCGTGATCAAAGGCACATAAACTTCCGACTGTTTATGCACCGCGCCCAAATGAATAAGTTCCTGACAAATAAGGCTCAAATATAACGGATGGCCCCCAGTAAAATCCGCCAAAAAATTCCGCAGATGAGAACCCACCTTCATGTTCCCCATAAACTTCTCAATAAACTCCTGGCTGGTGACGCTGTCAAAACTGGATAATGTAATATTTTCAAAATTACCGAACAGAAGCGTGAGTTTTTCAGCAAGGATCCGGTTGGCTATTTCCGGATAGGAGCTCGCGATCACATACAGACACTTGCGCTGCGTCATAATGGTATTACTCATCAGCTGAAACACTTCTTCGACGGGAAAATCCTCAAGCGCGTGAAACTCATCCAAGACAATCACACACTGCTTTTGGGCCTCTTGATTAAATAGTTCAGGCAAGGCAATAATTTCTTTGTATGCCTCGGTATACTTTTTTGTTTTCGACAAGGAAAGGATGCTATCAACGGCATCAGCCGTCTGAGGAATGGATGGCCGGACAATTTCCAACAGCACTTTTATTTCATCCTGAATGGGAAGATTTTTTAAACGGGCATAATGATAGAGAATGCTTTTAATGAATTTGGAAATAAAATAATCAAAATCGCGGTTTTCTAAATTCAGATATATGGTGATGGTGTTTGGATCGTCGATATCGGCAATAAACTTTTGCAAAACCGTGCTTTTGCCGATATAACGGCTTCCCAAAAGAGCGACATTCTGGCGATAGCCTTCGTTTAAATCTTTTAACCGACGGAAAAGCAAATCCAGCGTCGATTTACGCCCGAAACATATATGATGGGGATTCATTAGGTTCATGGCAAAAAATATAAAGGATTATTGGGTTCTTCCATTTTACGGATTTCAAAATGCAGAAAAGCCAACCGGCCGCTTTTGGCTACCTGTCCGATGGAAGCCCCTTTTTTAATATCTTCTCCAGCTTTAACAGTCAAATCCGATTGACGGGCATAAACCGTATAAAAACCGTCGTGATGATCAATAATCGCCGTATAACCATATCCGGATAAGTAGTCAGCAAAAATCACTCGTCCTGCCCGGGATGCCGCCACCGGATCTCCCTGGGCTGCGGCAATATCAATTCCCTTATTGACCGATTGGCCTTTAATATCTTTAAAATAAGAAACAACGCGCCCTTTTAACGGCCAGGAAAATTCATCCGGTTTTCCATCAGTTTTATCCGGGACAATTTTCAACACTTCCTTCGCCCCCGGTATAAAAATCAGCTGGTTTTCTTCAATGACTGCCGCATTGGGAATATGATTAACCCGGACAATGTCATCCAAAGAAACCGCATATGTCTTGGCAATCCGCCACAAAGATTCCTGCTTTGCCACCTTGTGATAAATTCCCTGCGGTTTTTCAACCGGCACCGTCGGCAAAACTGGCAGATTCTTAGGCGTTGTTGTACAGCCTGATATCAAAAGAACGAAGATTATTAAAAAAGCTCTTATATTCATGGAAATTACGAAATTGAGAAATTTTGAAATTGGTTGTATTGATTTTTATTATTAATTTCTACAAATTTCCTAATTTCTTAATTTCAACGCACTCATTACCCTATTTGGAGCGGGGGACGGGAATCGAACCCGCGTAGTCAGCTTGGGAAGCTGAAATTCTACCACTGAATTACCCCCGCGTTAAGTAAACCAAAAAACCTGAAACGGATGACACGGATTGAAACCAACAAATACTTTATTCGGATGACACGAATCACAACTAACGACCTTAAAAACGGATTTCACGGATAGATAAACCCTATAATTATCGCCCCATAACCTCCGCATGCGAATCTAGCACATCCCTTGAATTTAATTCGGCATTACTCGAAAGGTCCCCGGATATTGAAAAGCCGAACCTTCGACCGGTAAATACTTGCCTGTATATTGGGCCTCTGCCGAATTGGGCGCCTGCACCTCTATTTTTCGATGCTTAAGTGAATTTATATCAATATCGAGGATTATTTTTCCGTTCTCACCCGGTGTTAGCAACACATTTTTTAAGTCCGGATTCGTCGTATCCTGGTTTTGCTTTGGAAATGACGTCGCCAAAGACTCGGACAAATTTTGTGGCCATTTCCCTTCTCGATTATGATATGAACTCACTGCGCTAACTACAAAAACGTCCGCGAGAAACTCTTGAGATGTGGCATCAAAATTTCTAAGCAAAACAGACCCGCAACCGGGCGCAGATAATAGAAACAGAAAAATTAATAGATATCGCATCATTCCTATTACTATTCGTGCCATCCGTTTCCTAAATACATCCCCTTTTTAAAATCCGTGTCATCCCACTCACGTCCTTTGCCAAACAAATTTCCCGGCAAACCGCCACGCGCTTAACGCCTAATTCCCTTAACCGTCCAATATTCTTATAAGTAATCCCTCCGATGGCAAACAAAGGGACTTGACAGCTCTGCGCTACTTTCTTTAACACATTAAGATCCATGGCTGAGCGATCCGGTTTGGTTTGGGTTTTAAAAACCGAACCAAATCCTACATAATCAGCCCCTTGGGATTGCGCGCGCTTCACATGCGCCGGAGTTTGACAGGAAACGCCGATAATTTTTTTATGACCCAATATCCGACGGGCATCGTTTAAAGAAATATCCTCCTGCCCCACATGAACGCCGTCAGCGCCGCTAATCAACGCAAGGTCCACACGATCGTTGATGATCAAAGGGATTTTATCTTGAATGATTTTTCTAGCTTGAAGAGCAAAGGCAAGAATATCCCGCGCGTTCCCCTTTTTATCACGCAGCTGAACAATATCCACGCCGCAACGGACCGATTTTCTTAAAATATCAATGAGCTCTCGATAACTATTGACCTGGGCATCCAGAATCAGATACAACCTAGCGTCGTAAAGACATTTTCTTTTCGATGGCATAAAATTGATAGCGCAAATTTTTCACATTT
>JAHFGF010000180.1 GCA_023247595.1 Candidatus Omnitrophota bacterium | reverse complement strand
AGCTTCCGATAAATACAAAGAGATGATTTCAAAAATTCCTTTGTTTCACCGGGAGATTGCTAAAAAAGTTGTGGATCGAAAAGCGGTCATCAATGCCCGCGAACGCGGGGCCGATTTAGTCGAGGAACCCGATATCGTTAAGGCCTTTTTAACGGAAGTTCCCATGGCTTTTTACAGTCTAATGATTAGGCTTTTAGATGAGGTTGGATTTGATTATAAAAAATATGAATCCAAATAAGGAAAAGAATTAATGAACATCGCAATCATTGGCGCGGGGGCGATTGGCTCGGTTGTGGCCGGATATTTGGCAAAGGCTGGAGAAGATGTCACCCTCATCGGCCGGCCGGATCATGTCAAGGCAATCGAACAACATGGACTGCGTATTAAGGGAGCGCGCGGCGAGGAAACATTTCGTGTTAAAAGTTTAACGCAATTGGATAGGCCGTACGATTTGATCATTTGGAGCGTTAAAACACAGGATATCGAAAACGCTGTTTCTCAAAATAAAAAATTTTTAAATAGCGGGCTTATTTTAAGCGCGCAGAACGGCGTCAGGGCGGATAAAATTTTAAGCGAGTTTTTCCCGAAAGAACGATTAATAAGCAGTATCGTGATGTTCGGCGCGACGTACGTAAAGCCTGGGGAAGCGACGTTTAATTTTGAAGGGGATTGGATTTTGGGTAACTTTTTCGCACCGAACAATGAGGGAGTTTCAGAGCTGACTAAGATTTTAGAAAAAGCCTTTCCTATCGTCATTTCTGAAAATATTGTTGGCATGAAATATTTAAAGCTTTTTGTGAATTTTAACAATTGCATCCCGGCGCTCATCGGCAAATCCATGCAGGAGACGTTTGCCGATTTGGATTTATGCCGATTAAGTATTTTGCTTCTTAAAGAGGGCGTGGATATTGTAAAGAAAGCAGGCATTGAATTAGTTTCTATGCCTAAATTCCCCGTAGAACGGATTTACGGGTTAACTCAAATGCCTTTGGAGCAGGCCGCCGGCATAATCAACAAAACGCTGACGACGTTAAGCAAAGAACCTTTGTACGGTTCGATTCTGCAGAGCATCATGCGCGGAAGGCCAAGCGAGATTGATTACATTAACGGGGAGGTCGTGCGTCTGGCCAAGGAGAAAGGATTAACCGCGCCGTTAAATGAAAAAATCGTTGAATTGGTGCATGAGGTTGAAAGCACACGGCAATTTTTTAGTAAAGAAAAACTCAAAGAACAGATGGGATTTATTCTTCGAGCGGAGTCGAGAAGCGCACAAAATTTATCTTCTCGATAAACTCGAAGCATAAATTTTGTCCAGAGTTTCCGAGATTGGAGCAAAAATGTCTAAAAGACGTGTTGTTGTGACCGGTGTCGGCATTCTTTCCCCTAATGGCGTTGGGAAAGAATCCTGCTGGAAGAATATGATCGGCGGCGTTTCTGCCATTAAACGGGTCATTGAATTTGACGTGTCGATGTTTAACACCAAAATCGCCGCACAGATACGGGATTTTGATCCGATTCGATTGGGATTAAGCCGTCAGGAAGCCATTCGGATGGACAGGTATGTGCAGTTTGCGGTTGTCGCCGCGCGCATGGCCATCGAGGATTCATCCTTGAATTTTAATAGATTGAATCCTGAGCGGATGGGTGTGTCGCTGGCCAATGCCATCTGCGGAACAAAATATATGGAAGAAGAATTCGCGCTGGTCACCGACAGCGGCAAGAAACCCATTGATCCTACGATTGTCCGGCCGGACCTTTACGACGCGTCGATGTTTAATACCCCATCGAGTGAGATTTCCGCCAGATACGGGCTTCAGGGGATTTGCAACACGATTTCAACCGGATGCACCGCCGGAACGGACGCGGTTGGATTTTCGATGGAAGCGATTCGAGACGGGGACGCGGATATTATGGTCACCGGTGCCAGTGAAGCGCCGATTACCCCGATTACCTTTGGCGCGTTTGATACGGTCAATGTCCTTTCCGTCCACAACGAGCACCCGGAAAAATCTTCACGGCCCTTCGATGCCAAGCGCAATGGTTTTGTCATTTCCGAAGGCTGCGGGATTTTGATTTTAGAAGAACTCGAACACGCCAAAAAACGCGGCGCTAAAATTTATTGTGAGGTTGTGGGTTTTGGCACAACCTGTAACGCGTATCACATGACGGATTTACCGCCGGAAGGCGACGCCAAGGCGGCGTGCATTAATCTGGCTTTAGAAGACGCAGAAATTAATTCGCAAGAGATTGATTACATTAACGCCCACGGCTCATCGACACGCCAGAATGATGTCTTTGAAACCAACGCCTACAAAATAGTTTTTGGTGATTACGCGTACAAAGTGCCGATTAGCTCGGTGAAATCCATGATTGGCCATCCCTTAGCCGCGGCTAACGGCATTGAACTGGCCTTAAGCTCTTTAATTTTTGAACGAAGTATTTTACCGCCGACGATCAATCAGGAATTCCCCGACCCGCAGTGCGACTTGGATTATATCCCCAATAAAGCGCGGGAAAAGAAAATTAATTATCTGCTCAAAACCAGCAGTGGATTTTCCGGCATTCATTCGGCCATGGTGTTGAGGAGATTTGAATAAAGGAAAATAAAAATGAAAAAAATTTGGGTACACAAAAGCCATAGTTTTAAAGAGGCGGAAGAGTGGGACCGTAAGTTCTGGCGCCGGGCAGGAGCACAAGCCCGGTTTGCAGCCGCATACGAATGCATTAAAGATTATTTTAAGATGAAAGGAATTCATGAACGTTATCTCCGACTACGAAGATCTGTTCAAAATATTGAATATTTACCGCATTAAATATCTTTTAGTAGGGGCTTATGCTGTTATGTATTATACCCAGCCCTGCAAGATATAATTGACTTGGAGAATTTAGAATGAACAAAATTGCCGTCACCGGTTTAGGAATCGTATCACCCAGCGGGATCGATAAGCGCACGTTTTGGGCGAATGTCAGCCACGGCCGTTCGGCTGTCGAGAAAATAACGCGTTTTGACGCCTCAAAATATTCTTCGCATGTGGCCGGGCATGTCCATGAACTGGACGCGTACAGCAATGTCTCGTCCAGACTCTTAAATAAAATTGATGTTTTTTCGCACATGGGATTAGTCGCCTCGGAATTGGCGCTTCAAGATGGGAAAATTGATTTGGAAAAAGAGAATAAAAATCGCATCGGTATTTTTATGGGAAACGCGATTGGCGGCTGGCTGTACGGCGAGACGGAACTGCGCGATCTTTATCTTGAGGGAAGAGAGGGGGTCAGTCCTTTCTTGGCCTCGGCATGGTTTCCTGCCGCACCACAGGGACAAATTTCAATTCATTACGGCATTAAGGGATTTAGTAAAACAGTTGTGGCCGACCGCGCGAGTTCTTTGATGGCGATTGCCTACGGCGCGAAAACTTTAAACCGCGGGAAAAACGATTTTATTTTAGCTGGAGGGATGGAGGCGCCGGTCACGCCTTACGCGCTTTTATGCTGTGTTACCTCAGGGATGCTCACGCAGAAAAACGAAACGCCGCAGACGGCTTATCGGCCGTTTGATAAAACACGCGAC
>JAHFGF010000034.1 GCA_023247595.1 Candidatus Omnitrophota bacterium | reverse complement strand
TTATTAAAACCCTTCACATCTCCTTGATAAGTAAAAGTCACCGTCGGTAAAGGAGTTAATCCGTCCGCGCCATACTGCACAACGCTCGTTAATAAATATCTTTTACTCGAAACACTCTGCTGATAATTCATTTTGTATTTGGTTAAAAGAACGTTGTTGCCATAGACCTGGATGGTGTCCAGGAGTTTTGAAGAACTCACTAAAAATGACGGCTTATAAGACGTGAGCGTACGGGTTACTGGAGTGTAAGCGAAAACGACCTTGGCAAACGGAGCAATGACAGGCGCAGTACTGTTGCCGGTGTATTCAATGGTATTAGGTGTCAGCTCATTGCCGTCCTTGAAATACGTGATCGTCATGTAATTGCCGTTCATATCTTCCACGCGGTCGAGTGACCATTCAAAAACTTTCAGCGTATCTAACGGATCAGCCTGTTGCGATGCCGCTGTCTGGCCAAAATAATATTTCGTTCCTTTTTTATCAGTCATGATCCAGTAAGTACCAGACTTAACAATCTTCGCGAACGCTCCTTCGATTTCCTGACGGTAAATGTTTGGAGTCACACTCGTATCAAGAACTAAATTGGAAGTCGAACCGCTTTGATTCAGCACAAACGTATCGGTGGAATTATATTTAGGCGGGCCTTTTTTGGTGGAGCGCTGGATGGAACCTAAATCCAAATTCCAACCCACACCGGTGAAACTTTCCGGCAAACCGGAACTATAAACAAGCGCCACCGACGGCTGAATACCAGCGCGGCCGGATGGAACACTAATAGCAATCGGCATAGACGCGCTTCCGGTAAACGGCTGGACAGAAACAGACAAGGAATTAAGCGTAGGTATTTGATTAGTCGACATCCCGCCGCCTGCGGCTGCCGCGGTCACTGCGCCGATGGTCTCAGATTTTCCTGCCTCTACTTTGGCTGTTTGATCTGTTGCTTCGGTTTTTGTATCTTTGGATTTATCCGACGCCGTTGTGGACTGGGTAGTTTTTGACGATTCGGTCGTTGCCGCATCCGACGTCAAACCCTCAGGCGTGACCTCGGCTGCCGCTTTCGGCGTCTCAACTGCTGTATTGGGCAACGCGGAGCCGGCTGACGACAAATTGGATGAAGCGCCTTTGGTTTTAGGCGCATCATATGAAGTTTCTGTCGGGATTGTTCTACTGACTGGCACCGTTTGGGCGCAAACAACTGAGGAATACTGAAACACTAAAACCAACAACAAAGACAAGGTCATCTGCTTTTTCATAAAAGCTCCTATAGATGAAAACCAAGTCCACGCTGGTGGGATAGTGTGGAAGGCGGTTAGAAGTTAACATTTGTTACCGGAATTAACCATTGTATAACACATGAAAACATCAACGTCAATGGCTCGAACCAAAATACCGGCAGTTTACGCTGGCGGGAAAGAATCGCTGGGGGAGAACTTTTTACGCTTTACTCACAAAAACATGTCCTATTTCTTAAACAAAAAATCTGCTTTCTCTGGTTTTACACCATTTGATTTTAATCGAAACATTTTTGTCTTTTGGTTAAATGACACTTCTTTAAAAAGATCAAAAAAACCTATTCTTCCTAACAATCCAATGCCTTTTGCGTTTAACTTCGTTGAAAATCCAGCATCACATTCAAAACGCCACATCTCATTCTTAATGATAATGCCGACTTTTACTTTATGAAAATATAAAGTTTCTTTGCCTCCGACGCCAAACGAAGGCAACCTATCGCCTTCCTGGATATTCAAACCGATGATCTCTCCAAACTCAGCCGGAAAAACACAAAAATCCGCCCCAGAATCAACAATCGATTCAAAAGAAAATAATGGATCTTCATTCTTATGAAATAAGAAAGTCTTTAATATTGGTGAATATAATGTTTTAGCTGGAAATGATCCCTTAGGAGGAATTTGGATTGTCGTATATGGGATGGTAACTATATCGTTCAATAGATAAATGCGGCAGTTGAAGAATCTGGGGCTTTAACCAAATGAGGAAACTTCTCCCCTTTTTCTTGGGCGTTATTTAAAGCGGCATGCGCTGTCTTACCGACGCTAACAACACACTTCTCATCCGCCGAAAGAGCAAGCCATCGGCCTGGAAAACGTCTAATTAATTGACTAACTGATTCTTTTCGAGATTGTTTTAACATTGGTCTAATTATGCACATATTCTTTTTGAAAACAAGCAAATCCTTACATACTTCCGGAACGGGCGAGTTTGACTGCTCTATAGCCAAACAACCGTCTTACGCTGGCGGGAAGGCGTCGTTGGGGGAAACTTCCTGCCATCTTACGACGTTGGCAATGGAAGGCAGAAACGGAATTGAGCTGGAAGAAAAATCATTGTTATATTTATAATTCCTGGTCTGGTAGGCATTCAGGTCTATCCCGAGGCCGACCGGTTTACCGCGGACAGCCATGGCTCCGGTAAAGTTTAAACTATTTTTCGCGACGGATTTATCCGCCACGAAGGAACCGCCGTCGGCCAAAATAAAAGCTTCAATATTAATATTGTTAGGCGCGGAACTGGGGATAATTACGTCTTTGGCCGCGAACAAACCAATCTGCGGTTTCGGACCTGATGCCGCGCCGCTTGTGATATTCCCGTCGATATAAATATTTCCTGTCGCCACAAAAACAATGTTTTCGGTAAATGTCCCGTCGATATGCAGATCCCCGTTGACAAAGACCACCCCGTTGGCGCTGGATAATTTTGTCCGGTCAATCCCGCCGGAATAAGAATAGTTGGAAGGCTTCGTCTGCCCCGCGGATGAGGCCAGCTTCTGGTAATATTTTAAATCTAATCCCGTAAAGGTGATGGCAGGCGCTGGGCTGGTTCCCCCTGAAATGGTAACGCCATTGACCGGCTTGGTTATATCGACGTTACTGCGGATGTTGCGCATATAGGACACTTTTCCGTCGATTGTAATGTCATGCGCCGGCGTTCCCGGGGGTTGAGCAGTATCAATTTGAAAGTCCACATCGCGGGCTAAAATATCATAATCATATTGGGCGCCGCTGCGGATGGTCAGGTCTCCCAGTGTAAAGGCCAGATAGTTCGTCGGGCTTTGGATAATCACGCGCGCTAAAATGCTTCGCGGCACCTGCGTCAGACGGTCAATCCCGTCGGAACGGACCCAAACCGAAGGCCAGCCGTTGTAAAGAGGCGCGTTTTGCACCCGCACTGTATAGGTTCCGATATTAGTCGTGGGATCCGTCGGATTGCTTAAAAGCTGAGCAGTCAAGGACGGCACCGGCCGCCAGTTAATATTCTGCCTGAGCATATAAACAGCATATTCCACACCAGCTTCCGCCGTATAAAACGAATCGTGCGAAAGAATCCGCTGATCGGATTCCTTCAACTGCATATTCATGCTGAGAAACGCGGAGCCAATCAAAACGCCCAGAAAAAGCGTCATCACAACGCTCGCCAAAAGCGTGAACCCGCCCTGACGGGCTGACAACGCCGGACGCGCCTTAATTGCGCGGATATATTTCTGTCGATGTCGCAATGCCGACTCCTCGATTGAACACATCTTCGCCCATGCTGACCCTGACAATAACCGACCTTCCCCTTTTAAGAAAGGATGACTGATCATAGACCAGCATCGCGGTTAAAGCCTGATCCACGCCGGAACGTTTCTTAACAAAACTTTTGTCCGCGCCCATGACATAGGTCACCAAAGGTTTATTGTCCTGATCAAAAAATACCGCGGTTTTCTGGTCGGCAGATACGTCAATCCTTGCTGCTTCACGGGCATCCACCGAAACAGAATCAATAAGCGCGTCCATGTCCTGCCACATATAGGCGCGCGTGGAATAATTTTCCATGACGCTCCAATTCGAAAGAAACACAGAATAAAAAACGCCAACCATAATCCCGATGATGACCATCGAGCAGATCATTTCAAACAAGGTAAATCCCGCCGAACTTAGGCTTCGGGGCATCAAAGAAGAATGTTTGGTTAAAGTTAACCTGCCGTTCACTACATTCCCCCTTTGGGAATTAAGGTGGCCGTTATGGTCACCGTATTACCCTTGTCTACCTTGATACCCGCCTGAGCGAAATTTTCATAGGCAGGATGGGTGACAGTTAAAGTATAACTCATAATTGTCTGGTTATACTTCAAATTGCCCACAACAGCAGGTACGGGCCAGGATTCTAAAACCGTACTAAACAAAGCCAAACCGCCCGCGTCGCTGGGCATATTCAATGCCGCCGGACCTGACAGGCTGACCGCAGCTCCGGTAACCGAGGAGCCTGACCCTTGCCGGACCACATTAACCCTGACAACACCAAAACCCTGCGGCCAAAGGTCAAACGTACCGACGGTATTTAATACTCCCGGCGCGACGTTGATGACACCGGTCCCAAACCGGGCGTAATAATTATTTCCCGCGCTGGTAAAACTATAATAGTTAGGTTTTGCCGCCGTAAGCGTGTAATTATTC
This sequence comes from Candidatus Omnitrophota bacterium, assembly GCA_023247595.1. The sequence goes on along the minus strand of JAHFGF010000034.1, from coordinate 7,389 downwards.
GTCGGAATGCTGTATTTGCCTGGGCCCGTGGGAGCGCATAAAAATTGATACGCGCCCGAGCCGGAAGAATTGGCTGCTGTAGCCAGCGTCACAACCGCCGATGGAAGGCCTGAACCGGTACTGCCGTCTCGGACAGTCCCTTGAGCATCTCCGCAATTCACATTTTGAGGAACGGTTGATATCACCAAATCATTAGTTCGTGAATCACCCGCGAAAAGCGGACCGACCGTTGAAACCGCGCTTGCGACTGTAACCGTGCCCTGGATATTACAGCATTGTATGATCGAGACATTTGTCGTAGCCCCCATCTTAATATAATTCCCGGCAATGTTAGGAAACATCGCTTGTTCAGCCGGAACAACCGCGGTGTAAAATCCATTCGCATCCGCCTTAATGGCGGCTGATTTATTCGGCCACGGATAATTGCCGGTGTCATGCCACCCGACAAAAACATCTGCCCCGGCGATGGGATTATTATTCTGATCACGGACATATCCGCTGACAGTTGCTGTCGCGACAGGAACAATAGGAATGGCAACGGTAACATTGTCGCCGGGATTGACGCATATTCGATCTACTCCCGGTGTTGAATTACCAATCCGCGGCTGAGAACAGGTAAGGCTATTATCTGCCTGAACAACTGAAGACGACCAGCCCAACGGATCCTGGATTCTGGGTGGATTACAGGAAAAATTTCCAGCAAACCCTGAACGGTACGCGTTATTGGTGGCAATTGTAAAACACTGCGCAACCGTATCCGTAAATGTAATGTCCGGAAATGTGTACGTCCCGCTGACATTATTCTGCGAAACAACAACCCCGGCCTTGTATAATCCGACGGAAATATTAGGAACATAGCTCACCGCCAGACCGCCTTTGACCAGACTGACCGTAATCTTGGCGTTGCGGGGAGCCGCTTCCATGGCAAAATTCACCTGCTCTTCGGTGTTGGATTCAATCTCAATTAAACCAGGATAGGTAAACGGTTTGTACCCCGCGGCGGCGGCTGTTAAACTCCAACTGCCCGCGTCCATCTGGTACTGATTCGTCGCGTTGACAAAGGTAAAGTTGACTGATTTTCCGTCGGTGCGCGGCAAATCCGCGGCCTGGGATGTGGTCGGCACAGTCATCGGCGGGGAAGCTTTGGAGGCGACAATACTGACGCCTGAAATCTTATTTCCTGTGGCGCTGTCGGTCACGCGCCCGATAATATTACCCGGCAAGGAGCGCGGCGGCCTTGATAATAAAATGGCAGATCTTAAATTGCGCGCGCGGCCGAGTTCTGTCCAATTGAGCGTAATCACGGCCTGCTTGAGTTCTGTAGTTGCTCCCGAAGCAGTGACTGTTAATGTCCTCGTGTATCCCGGAAATGACACGGTAATATCTTCAAATCCGCAGGTGTTCCCTGCTGAAAAATTGCACGTACCCAAACCCAAATTATCAAAATTACTTTGAGCGACCCGGCGAACTTCTTCCTGGCTTTTACGAAGAAGATTAACCGCCACAATATTATTGCTCGTCACCTCGTTGGCCTGCATCAAAACCATTGCCGAATACCACGCCGCAGAACCAAGCACAGAAATAACCACCGCGCTCACAAGAAGTTCGATGAGGGTAAAACCGCTAAAGAAACGATTCTTTTTCATAGGCCTAAGCCTCACTTAACAACGCATCATCAGGGCCTTTTAAACAACAACCCCGCTCAAGGCGGGGCTGTCTTAATCATTAAAAGTACCGTGATGATTAATAATTCCCCTGTACCACCGTCGGTGTAATCGTAATAATCAACTCTGTATCGCTCACTGTATGTTTCTCATAGCTGAAAAGATTACCCAGCCATGGGACATTTCCAAGCATCGGAACTTTATACAAATTCTTTTTGTCTTCCTGGTTTAAAAGCCCGCCTAAAACAAACGGCTGGTTGTTGCGCACGCGGACATAAGCCGTTGCGTGGCGTTTCTTAACCCAGGGATACTGATTGTCCGGACCACGGAAACTGAATATGAAACTCACTTCCGGTTCAACCTTAATGACCACGAAATCACCGTCGATAATAGTCGGCGTAATTCTCAAACGAATACCAGGTTCTTCAAACCGGACGTCGGTTGTCGCCACCCCTCCTGATACGGTTGTGACGGTATAAGGAATACGGTCTCCAACGAAAATCTCCGCTTCTTTTTCGTTCATCGTTGTGACACGAGGATTAGAAAGAACCTTTGCCTTATTCTGGTTTTCCAACATCTTAATAAGTGTTGAAAAGGCAATCGGGCTGCGTTCAAAGGCGCCGATATTCAAGAGCGGATTTTCCGGTGTAGCTGTATTAGGAATTTCCACCGGCCGGCCCGACTCCTGATAAGACAAGGATACCTGATCAGACCAGTCTACGCCAAGATCTTTAAGCGCGTCCTTGTTGACTTCAACGATCTTAGCCTCAAGGATGACCTGCGGCTGGGCCTTATCAATCGTCTTGATAACTTTTTCTACCTTGGCAATTTCATCCGGCTGACCGACAACGATTAAACTATTGATCTGCTCGCTGACATTCACAATTTTGATCAAATCAGCAACCATGGCTTTGACTTCCAGGGCTTTAACATTGCGCAGTTTAATCACCTTATAAGCCACGGTCTGTTCTTTTAACTTATCTTTGGTCGTAATAAAAAGCGATCCTTCAATCCTTTTGAAACCAAGATTATGCGAATTGGCAATCAGGATAAAAGCCTCTTTCAAGGACACCTGTTTGAGGAAAATATCAATCGTTAAATTTTTAATGATAGGATCCAGCATCACGTTGATTTCACCTGATTTTCCCAATGTCATAAAGACATCGCTCAACGTGGCTTCCCTAAATTCAAGGTCGATTTTTGTTTTCTGCAATTCCGGCTTGATAAGACCGTCGATGATTTCCATATCGGTCTGGGTATCAAATTCTTTCACAACAGGCTTTTCAACAACAACCGGCGCGGGCTTGGGCACCACAATGCTTTTCGCCTGTCGTAATGCTTTATCAATGCCCAGCTGACGCGACAATTCATCGGTCGGGGCATGGCGTTTGTAGTCCTCAGGTTTGACCATCCAGTCGTCGTAACTAGCCGTGTTTGAATAATCATACGAGGTATTGTCTGAATTCATATGGGAATACTTATCAGCCGACGACGTATACGTTTTCTCGGCCATGGAAGTATCGCTGACAGGTTTCTGTTCAGGTTCAGGCATCATTGTTTCAGACGCGGCAACATCTGATTTATAAACAGCCTTGGGGGCGTCAACTTTTGGTTTGGCCTCCATATTGCTTTCATAACTATCGCCGGTATTGTTTCCAATGCTTTCGTCCGGCACATTCGCGTCCATGGATTCCTCTTGAGAATTGGCCATGTCCATTGCTTTATCGTCGGCCATTTCATCAAGATATTGCTCTTTATGCCTTAGCTCATCGTTGTAGGACACATAATCATCGCTGGCAGCTTTCGCGAACGGAATAGCTGACAGGCACAGGATGCCCAAGACAAAAATGATGATCACATTTGCCTTATGAATGTATGATGTCGTTTTCACTTGTCACCTCTTTTTAATTTGAATGTTTTACTTCCCTTTGTAAATGTTATGCTCTTTTCCTCGATGGCTGTGATCGTCAGCTGATTGACCTGATCGTTCACTTTATAAACCCCTTTAGTTTTCTCCGTCTTGATGAGAGCCGAATAAATATCGCCGACTTTCATTAATCCCAAAAATTCCATTCCTTTAAGCGCATCCATCTCCTGGAGCTGTTCAACGCTGTTGGCTGTCGCGTCAAAATTTTTTGGTTTAATCAGCGGCTCAAACGGATCGCGCGTCACTGATAATTTGTGGCGCTCCGGCTTGAGGATGATCTTGGCCAATTGAACGTCTTGCACAATAGCTGTTGGTGAAACCGCGGGAACATTCTCAGCAACGGTTTGTTGTTTTTGAGAACCGTTCTTGAACATCGACTCAATAGCATTGGGCTTATCACAGCCGGCCAGAGAAATAATCATCATAATCGTGAGGAGCAAAGTTATTTTTTTCATTTCCGCTTTAACTCCTCTAAAGTTTTCAAACTATAGATTCGAATGGTAAATTGGCAATCCAGCAACGGATATTCCGACGTTGTCTGAATTTCAACGTTGGCGATATTTAAAAGCTGCGTGTAATCCTGCAAATGATCCAGGAATTGAACGAATGAAGCAAATCCGCCTTTAACCCGGACTTGAATCGGCATTGCCGACAAGGTCAACGCCTGTTTGATTTCTTCCTGCTTTTGCTGATCGGCAATCTGATTATTCAAACCCTGATTGGCGTAACGGGCATCCACGATTTCTTTAGGAACATCCACCTGATAAAATTGCTGTGTTTTCATATCAATAATGGTTACGGACGCCTCTTTGGCGTATTTTGAAATGTCGTCTAGAAACGCCGGAACATCGCGCTCATTAAAGAGCAGTTTTGAGAAGTCCTCTTTTTCTTTTTCGTAACGTTCGATTGATTTCTCAATGCCCGCGATTTCTGTCTTTAAACTAATCAAATTCTGCTTTTCCGCTTCCCACTGATATTGGACCTTGGTCAGCTGGGTATACTGCATAAAAACGGAATATCCCAGCGACAGGATAATCAAGCCGCAAATTCCGAATAAAATATTTCTGACGCTTTGTCTACTCATGATTCACGCTTTTCTCTGGCTCATTGTTTGACTGAAGCTGAGCCAATATTCCAAAACCGAAAATTTTCTGTTCTTCTACTTTTTTCTCCGTCAGAAAATCAAATTTGCCTTGCTCAAGAATAGCCGAATCATCCATGCGGCGGATTAATTCAGCGACTGTTTCAACTTCAAGCGATTCTCCGATAAAGGAAACATTGCCGGTTTCATTAAATTTAAACGATGTCAAAGCCATATCTTTGGGCATTTCTTTGGAAAAAACCGACAACACTTCAGACCAAGACACTCGATTTAAGGTCTTGATATAATTCGCCTGGTCAAGCAATCCCTGACGGACAATCAAATATTCGTCGCGCTTGCGGTAAAGTTCCTGGGTTGCTGTTTTTAAATTCGCGATTGTATTAGTCACCTCTGATATTTGCGCCTTGATTGCTCTTTGTTTCTGATAATATTCAAAACTTTTCATTCCCAATAAATATCCAGCCAATCCTAAAACTAACAAAGCCCCGGCAATCAATTTAAAGATATACCGCTTGAAATGCACCGCGCGGAAGAAATGATTCAAAGGAAATTGTTCTTTAATGTTCTCTAAATGGATAATGGCTGGCGTGGCAGAAAGGACATAAATCGGATTCGAACTTTTTTGATCCAGATTCTTTTGAAACTTAGCCAGCCGGGAAAGGCTCAATACTTCGACGTCAAGCCCTAACTGGCCCGTCATAGCCTGCTCAAGCCCTGCCGCCCCATCCTGGTCCCAAACAAGCCAAATCTTGGCGAGCTTCTCAATTTTATGCTGTGATAAATAGGCTTTCAGTACACGCTGCAGTTCACCAATCAAATTAAAAAGGATGGTCTCATTGACCTTATCGTTATGGTGCGGATACAAATGCTCAATACCAATTCCGGCTTTGTATAGTAACCGGCATTGACGGCCGCGGATGATAGATAGATAACTGATCTGGTCATGGACAACCAGAATGACCTGACTCTCCGCGCTCGGTTCTATTAAGGGAAGAAGCTCTTTGACATTCAGCGGGGCAATTTCCAAATGCTGAAACGGGATGCCAACTTTACGGCATTCACTAAATATGTAATTCAAAACGCTTTGTTCCACCCCCGCGAATACAACGTTGCCTTTATCTTTTGAATAATAAGAGGCATTATAAATATAATCAAATTTTCGGTTATTCAAGACGGGATATTTTTCAATCTCCGCCGTAATGGCTTCTTCGAGTTCGTGCAGGTTCATTTTAGGCATTTGAACCTGCCTAATATAATTCTCCTGAAGGCAGAGCGTAATAAACAAACGCTGCGGAGCCATTGCCTCTTTCTTTATTAAATCCTGTAAAGACCGTGCCAAACCACCCGCGGTTAAAACATTGAGCGTGTGAAGTTCAACTCCAGTCTTTAACACTTTGTAACCACGGCCGTCACGGTTCAAATACATGTACCGTATTTTGGACGGGGTCAACTCTATAGTTAGAAATCCTTTTGTCATATTTTTCCCAAGCTCTTTTTGTAAGGCCAAGCGCCAGATGGGCACCTGGCCTACACATCAACGTTCATTACATTAATTATGCGGATCTAACTTCGGCCATTTTGAAAAATGTGCCACTTTATTGGATTGATTACCGCCTCCTGATCCAACGACAATATCATAGGGAATGTCAAATGCTGATTTGTCTGGACCTGTTTCTAGATATGGCGGGGTCGCACCTCTTAATTCGCCCAATGTATCGCACGCGCCCCAATTGCGTGTTTGGGAATAGCATAGGTTGATGGCTGTATCAATGGAGCGTAACGTTGCCGCAGTGTCACGCACGTTCGCCTGCTCAATGGCTCTTAAAGCATTAGGAAGAACCACAGCCAAAATGATCCCTATAACCACCAAGACAATTAACATTTCCACTAAAGTAAATCCTTTTTTCATTTTCTGCCTCCGTTAGAAACTTTTCAATTATCAAATTAATAATCCGCTCTATTATTCGTAAGTGTATCCCATCGAACAACTAATGCAAGTGCCTGAAAAATAAGCAAAGAAAACGATTTCTAAAATTACTCAAAATTGACATTATAAATGTCAATATATGTCATTTAATTGTTTTTTATGTCATACAAAAACGACTGTTTTTGTTTTTTGGGAGGGTAAAAAAATAATTAAAAAAATTAAAAAAAATGAGCCCTGGCGCTTAAAACCGCCAGGGCTCGGACTAAAATCAGGCTTTTCGCCCAAAAGGGAGATCAGACCATTTTTTTGTACTAATGCTGGTTCATGAGCCCCTGCCAAATACTCACAACCGGTAAATAAATGGCCAAAAGGGTTGTCACAACGATAACGCCTACAACAATAATAAGGAGAGGCTCCAGGATGGTCAAAAAACGATTGAGATGGTAATCCACTTCCTCATCAAAGTGCTTGGTGATTTTCTCTAAAACCTGGACAAGCATACCGCTTGATTCGCCCACACCAATCATTTCCGTAAGCATGACCGGAAATCCCTTGGACCTGCGGAATGAATCATATAAAGAACCGCCCTGCTCAATTTGTGTTCTTATTTCTTCTAGATCAGCAATGGTCTTTTTATTTCCAGCGGTTGTTGATGCCACATTAAGGCTTTCTAAGATAGGAACACCCGCGCCCAACAAGATGCTCAAAGACCTAACCACCTGGCTGAGTGAGAAAATAAATATAATGTCTCCGAAATAAGGCACCTTAA
>JAHFGF010000179.1 GCA_023247595.1 Candidatus Omnitrophota bacterium | reverse complement strand
GTGCAAAGTGTTTATATCCCCCTGACAACGCTTTCATTTGCCGTCGAGTACCGGTTTTTCGGCGACCATCCGTTTGGCTATCATTTAGACAATTTGATTCTGCATGCGCTTAATACGGTGTTGGTTTATTTGCTCGGCATGCGTTTAGGCCTTGTGCCCAGAGCGGCATTGATGGCTGCTCTCATCTTCGGCATTCATCCCATGAAGGTTGAATCGGTTTCTTGGGTTACGGAACGCAAAGATTTGCTGTACGCGTTTTTTTATTTGTTGTCCATACTGCAATACCTGAAATTTCTGGAATGCAAACAATCGAAATGTTATTGGGTAAGTATCGGCATGGGCTTTTTAAGCCTACTTGCCAAGCCCATGGCGTTAAGCTTGCCGCTGGTTTTTCTTCTATTAGATTGGTTCCGCCGTCGGCAGTTTTCTTTAAAAACCATTCTTGAGAAATGGCCGCTGGTAGTTCTTTTTGTCCCGGTCGTATGGATGACATTTAAACTGCATGTGCGCAACCCCATTCACAATTTGGGCGAAGCGGTTTTAATTTGGGTGTGGTCTTTTGTTTTTTATTTATGGAAGTTCTTTTGGCCGTTTGATTTAATTCCGGTTTACCATGCGCCATTGCCGGTTCAGATAAGTCATTATCCGTATCTTCTTTCACTTGTTTTATGGGCGGGGTTGTTGATTCTTTTTATTTATTTCAGAAAAAAACGATGGTTTGTTTTTTCGGTTCTTTATTATTTCTGTTCCATTTTTTTTCTTCTGCGTTTCGATTTAGCCAAAGACATCAACATCGTTGCCGACCGTTTTATGTATCTGCCGGGTTTGGGTTTTTGTTTATTGCTTGGCCTTGGGTTTGACGCCATGATGAACATGGCCCAGGCTAATCAAAACCGCAATAAATATTTGATTCTTTCTGTCGTCGGAGTTCTGGTGGTTTTATTAGCAACGAAGTCCATTGTTCAAACCCAAGTTTGGAATAATTCCGTGACCTTGTGGACGCATGTGATGCGATATTCTCCGACGGAATTTATTGCCTATAATGACAGGGCGGTTGCTTTTATTTTTAAAGACAGGAATGATCTGGCGCTGGTTGATTATGGAAGCATTCTTCGTTTTGACCCCGGCAATGTTGACGCGCATTTCAACAGAGGTTTGCTTCGGCAAAAAATGGGTTATCACCGGCAGGCTATTGAAGATTTGACCGAAGTGATTCGTCAATATCCCAAGTATGAAAAGGCCTGTCATTTCAGAGGCAAATCGTTTGAGGCGCTGGGAGAAAACGAACAGGCCATGGCCGATTATAATCAGACGATCCGCGTCAATCCCGCCTACACGGAGGTTTATTTAAGCCAGGGCAATCTTTTGAACCAGCTCGGTTTGTTTGATGAAGCCGTTAAAATTTATTTGAAACTCATTGAGATGGAGCCCCGCAATCCGAAGGCGTTGAATAATTGCGCGACGGTTTATGTCAAACAGTTCCAGGATGAAAGAGCGCTGGAGCAATTGAACCGCGCGATAGAACTGGATTCGAAATATGCTGAGGCGTATTACAACCGTTCGGTCGTTTATCGACGCAAAGGTCTTTTTAGCCTTGCTTTGAAAGACGCGGTCACATCGCGTCAGCTGGGGGCCGAGGTTCCGGAAGAATATCTCACAGAACTTAAAAGTAGAGGTGAATAAACAGATATTTTAGAAGCTTAAACGGCTGACAATAAACGTTTTGGTGCTATGGCTCTGGCCACAAGAAATTTGGAAAGAAATTTGGAAAATTTTTTACATTTTTTATTATTTTTTGCTACATTTATACTGTAATTAAATATTAATACAGATAAAAAGGTCAAAAAAATCAAATTGAAATATTTTAAATATTGCCAGGCCCTTGATACAAACGGGAGGGCCTAATTTTTTGTCTATGGGAAAAACAATAGGGCTCACATATAATTTGAAAAGCGATTGGAAGAAGCAGCCGGGTGATCCTGTGGATGCGGCGGCGGAGCTCGACGGGATTTCGACTGTTGAAAGCATCGAGCGGGCGCTCAAGGCCGGCGGGCACACGGTCAAGCGCATCGGAAACGCGTTTAAACTTCTTTCCGTTATCAATGATCTGGATGTTGATTTGGTCTTTAATATTTGCGAAGGTTTTCGCGGCCGCAACCGCGAGTCCGAAGTTCCTGTCATTTTGGAAATGCACAAAATTCCGTTCGTGGGCGCGGATGCTCTCACTTTAGGCGTCACGTTAGATAAAGTCATCGCTAAAAAATGTTTCATGGCCGACGGAGTCCCGACGGCGCGCTTCTTCAGGGCGTATCTGGATGATGATGTTGAGAAGCTAAATACCATCGGCTATCCGTTGTTGGTTAAAACTTCTCAAGAGGGAACGTCCAAGGGATTAACTTCCTCATCGCGCGTGCAGACATTGGATGAATTAAAAAAACAGGTTGAGATTATCAATACAGTTTATAAACAGCCGGCGCTGGTCGAAGAATTCATCAGCGGCACAGAATTTACCGTCCCTGTTATCGGAAATAAAGATCCGCGGGCCATGCCGGTTGTGCAGTATAAAATGAACGGTTCTCTTGATTTAGGCGATAATTTTTATACCTACAAACATGTCGTTGAAAAATCGGTTGAGTATTTATGCCCGGCTCAAATTCCGCAGGCGTTAGCTTCACGGATTCAGAAAATCGCGCTCGCCGCTTATCAATCCGTCGATTGCCGCGATTTTGGAAGAGTGGATTTCCGGGTGGATAAAAAAGGAAATCCGTACGTTTTGGAAATCAATCCGCTTCCAAATTTGAGTGAAGAAGAAGTCTTCGGCCTTTTTCCAAAGGTCATCGGGTCGTCGTATACAAAAGTACTAAACCGGATTGTGGATCTCGCCCTCGAGCGATACAGCCTGAACAAAGAGGAGACCTGCTTAAAATGAATCCTATCGACATCGCTCTAAATGAACAAGAAGTCGCAGCCGTAACTGACCAGAAGCCGCAAATTCCGCTCTCGCCGGAAGAAAAAAGTGTGCTCAGTTTATTTCCAGGATCCACGGAATTGGATTGGGAAGATTGGCGCTGGCAGATCCGCAATCGCGTCCGGACGCTGGATACAATCACCAAATACATGAAGCTGACTCCTCAGGAAGAGCGCGGTGTCATCGGGGCCGGCGATAAGTTGACCATGTCTATTCCGCCGTATTTTTTATCTTTAGTGGACGCTGGCAATTCCGGATGTCCTATCCGTCTGCAATCCGTTCCTCAGGAATATGAATTTGAAACAGCGGTTGAAGAAATGACCGATCCGTGCGGCGAGGATAAAAATTCTCCAGTGCACGGCCTGGTTCACCGTTATCCTGACCGGGTTTTGTTTCTGGTCAATGAAATGTGCGCGATGTACTGCCGCTACTGCACCCGATCCCGCATGGTTGGAGACGGCAATCATACTTTAAATACGTCCACGTATGACGCGGCATTAGAATATATCCGTTCACATAAAGAGATACGCGATGTCTTGATCTCCGGCGGCGATCCCTTAACCTTGGGCGACCGCATGATTGAATATTTGATTAAAAGCGTCAAAGCGATTCCTCATGT
>JAHFGF010000033.1 GCA_023247595.1 Candidatus Omnitrophota bacterium | reverse complement strand
AAGTCGCACACTTGACATCCATCATAAAAAATCTCCAACCGTCCGCTGCCGGAAAATTCTCCGATGACAGCCGCCTCGACATGTTCCCCTAAACAAATTTCAAGCAGCCGCTTGAGTTTATTTTGAGGCACAGACATCACCATACGTTCCTGGGATTCTGAGATCCAAATTTCGGTGTAACGCAATCCCTGATATTTCAGCGGGACTTTTTCGAGCGTAACGCGCGCGCCTAACTTCTCACCCATTTCTCCGACGGCGCTTGACAACCCGCCGGCTCCGCAGTCGGTAATGGCCGAATACAGCCCTTCATCCCTAGCTTGCAGAAGCGCGTCGCAAACTTTTTTTTCTTCAATGGGATTGCCGATTTGAACCGCGCCGGATGAAACCGTTTCCGATTCATCGGTTAATTCTCCGGACGAAAATGTGGCTCCATGAATTCCATCACGGCCGGTCTTGCCGCCCAAGACCACAATCAGATCGCCCTTTTTAACAGATTTCTTTTCCTTACCTTTGGGAATCAAGCCAACATTGCCGCAAAACACCAACGGGTTTCCGACAAAACGCTTATCAAATAAAATAGCGCCGTTCACCGTCGGAATACCCATTTTGTTACCGTAATCCCGCACGCCGCTGACAACGCCCTTCATCACGCGCTTCGGATGCAGAGTTCCCGGCGGAAGTTGGGCAAATGGCAAATCCGGCGGCGCAAAACAAAACACGTCCGTGTTGCAAATCGGCTTGGCTGCCAAACCCGTTCCTAACGTGTCACGAATAACACCGCCCACGCCGGTATTAGCTCCGCCGAATGGTTCCAGGGCTGAAGGATGATTATGCGTTTCCACTTTAAAGCAGACGTTAAAATCTTTATCAAACTTAATAACACCGGCGTTATCATGAAACACTGAAACACACCACGATTTATTCAATGACTGCGTGGCCTTGATGATTGTTGACTTCAGTAAGTTCTTAATGACCCTCGTCTTAGTTTTGCCGTCTTGGGTATGTTTCAGACGAATATTTCCACGGAAGGTTTTGTGACGGCAATGTTCGCTCCAAGTCTGGGCAATGGTTTCCAGTTCACAGTCGGTCGGGTTGCGCCCTTCCTTTTTATAATGCTTTTGGATTGCTTTCATCTCGTTGATGTTCAGATAAAGCTGGCCGTCACGGCTGATTTTTAAAAGAGTTTTATCATCCGCCCCGATGAGGTCAACCTGAATCAAATCAACACGACGTTGCGTCGTTGCCGTATGAAGGTGTTTCAAATCATCGCGGGGATCGCCGACGGCATGCTGAATAAGTTTATTAAGCAGCACCTTGGCCGCTATAAATTCCAATTCTTGTGCCGTGGGATTTCCGTAGATTAAATGCTTCCGTGATGTCCTGACCGAAGTCGCATGTCCGACATTTAAGTCACCAATACCCTTGAGCGTTGATGCCTCAACCGGATCCATCACGCCGGGATTGTAAGCCACCTCGATGACTTGGGCTCTCTGCTCAAAAGATTTTTTAATATCTGATTCTTTGACTATGGAAAAATCTTGGACGATTGGGTCGGTTAAAAGATCGCGGGCAATGGTTTGAGCGCCGTCTTTTTCAATATCACCACTAACGGTGTAAACTTGAACCACGTTCACTTCTTGGACGGATTGGATCCCACAGTCGATGATGTCTTTGAGGATGCTGTCCCCGGCCGCATCAAAAATGCCGGGTTTATCTTTGATTTCGATACGCCAGATCATGTAGTGGTAAGAGGTATGTGGTAAGAGGTACGATCAGGGGTAAGAAGATCTGGCTGAAGATGAAAACTTACCACGCATCACTTACCACTTACCACTATTAATTTCTTAATTAACGCGTCACGCGCCGTAAGACTTCCTGATAAGCCTGTTCGATATTTCCCAAATCGCGGCGAAACCGATCTTTATCCAATTTCTCGCCGGTGCCCACTTCCCACAAACGGCAGGTATCCGGAGAGATTTCATCGGCGAGAATGATTTCATTTTTATATCTGCCGAATTCTAATTTGAAATCGATCAATTCAATGTTCAATGCGCTAAAAAATTCGCGCATGGCATCGTTGATTTTAAAGACCATGGTTTTAATTTTTGCCACTTCATCATCGGTCGCAAAATTAAGGGCACGGATATGATATTCATTAATCATAGGATCGCCCAGCTTGTCTTCCTTGTAACAAAACTCAAGAATAGGACAGGCGAGCGTTGTCCCTTCCTGCAATCCCAAAAGACGGCAAAGGGACCCAGCCGCGCGATTACGAATGATAACCTCAAGCGGAACAATGACGACTTTTTTAGCCAGCATTTCACGGTCGCTCAACTGCTTAACAAAGTGGGTATTAATGCCTCTCGACTGCAACATCTCAAAAATCTTCGTCGAGATTTTATTATTAATAACCCCCTTTTGATCGATACTGCCTTTTTTAGCCGCATTGAAGGCAGTTGCATCATCCTTAAAATACTGGATCACAAGATCTGGATCCGACGTCGTATAAAGAATTTTTGCTTTTCCTTCATAGATCTTGTCGATTTTTTCCATTACTTGATCCCCACTTGTTTAAAGATTCGGTCTCGGTGACGGATGTAATATTTAATATCAAAACACGCGTCAATTTCGTTTTTGGAAAGATACTTGCGCACCTTGCGGTCGCGGCAAAGAACATCTTTAAATTCACTCGTTTCCTGCCAGACCTGCATGGCGCATGCCTGGATAATGGAATAAGCCGCGTCGCGAGTTAAGCCTTTTTTCATCAGCTCAAGAAGAATTCTCTGTGAATAAATCAATCCGCGCGTCTTGCCCAGATTGACAATCATGTTTTTAGGATAAACCAACAATCCTTCAACGATCGGAATAAATTTATTGAGCATGTAGTTTAAGGTAATCGCGCTGTCGGGAAGAATAACCCGTTCAGCGGATGAATGGCTGATATCCCGTTCATGCCAAAGATTGATATTTTCCAAAGCCACATGCGAATTGGCGCGCAAAATACGAGCTAAACCGGTGATGCGTTCACATGTTACGGGATTACGTTTATGCGGCATAGCTGATGAACCGATTTGTCCCTTGAAAAACGGTTCTTCAACTTCTAACACTTCTGTTTTCTGAAGAAGACGAATTTCAACGGCAAACTTACTCAGCGAAGAACCAACCAAGGCCAAAACCTGCATCCATTCGGCATGATGATCTCTCTGAATAACCTGGGTTGCCACATTTTCCGGCTTTAATCCCAATTTTTCACAGACATATTGTTCTACAGAGGGGTCGATGTTGGCGTATGTCCCAACCGCGCCGGAAAGTTTTCCGATTCTCATGTTCTCGCGGGATCGCTCCATGCGTTCCAAATTACGACGGGTCTCGTCGTACCACATGGCTAATTTCAAACCGAATGTCGTCGGTTCTGCGTGAACACCATGTGTGCGGGCAATGCATGGGGTATCTTTATATTTTTTAGCCTTAAGTTTTAAAACAGATAACAATTTTTTGAGGTCAACGATGATTAAATCAGTGGCTTCAACACACTGAACCGATAGCGAAGTATCCAAAAGGTCTGAAGAAGTAAGTCCCATGTGAAGATATTGGGCATCTGACCCCAGGCTTTCACCGACGTTCTGGATAAAAGCTACGACATCGTGTTTGGTTTTTTCTTCCAAATGTCGAACTTCTTCCAAATCAAATTTCGCGTTTTTACGGATATTATCGACTGCCTGTTTAGGAATTTGTCCCAGTTTGGCCATGGCTTCACAGGCTAAGATCTCAATATTTAACATGATCTCTAACTTACGCTGGTCAGACCATATACGCCCCATCTTGGAAAGGGTATACCTCTCAATCATACATTTTGCTCCTTTTTATTGTTTCTGGAAGGGGAAGATTATTTGTCTTGCGGGAAAATTTATGTATAGACGACAATAATGAAATATTCCCTGCTGAAAACTGATGTAATATAACAAATAAAATATTTAAAATCAACGAAAATTACAAAAACTCTTTATAAAATTCACATAAGTATTTGATAAATATAATACTTACAACATATCTAAAAACGCGCGCCTTGTTTCACTCCAAAGTCTTTTTCGAATAAAAATAAAACGATACCAATCACTTACAGATGCCCGCTCATTTAAAAATTATTTAGCGTCTTTGGGCATTCTTGACTGAAAATATTCGATATTGACATCAATACTCTCACTCATAATGATTGGCAATGTTTTTAAAAACTTCTGTCCTTGAGGAGAAGAAAAAAAAGTAATGTAGGCGTCCAATTCGCTCTTAGTAAAATGTTTATCGTAAAGCGGAACAATGTTGTCGATGACTTCATTGACGTTGAGAATTTTGCGGACTTCCTGGCTTTTGGCGGGCGGCATGGAAAGAAGCATGCGTTCAAAATTCTGGGACATACTTTCACGAGTTCCGAATATATCTATAAACTTCTTAATAGCTTCTCGTTTTGATTGACTAGTGTAGGGCACTATCGGCTTAACATCTTCTGCTTTGGGAGCCTCTTCCTGCGGAGGTTCAGCTTTCAAAGTCTCTGTTTGGGAAGCTGCGGACTCCTTCAGCTGTTTGTTTTCAACCAACTTGCCGTCGATGGAGTTGATCTGGTCTAAATAATAGGTCACCGTCTGTCCGTTAGATTCAATTTTTATTTTCTTCCCATCGCGCTCGATGATTTTGGCATTAATGGCCGTACGATCTTTTAAAATAATAATCTCGGCATGAACCGGTAAAACGAAAAATACACCTATCAACGTCAATACCCAAAAATTTTTATTCATTGTTCTCCTCAAAATTAATAAGTTGGCGTATATGGACAGGTGCCGGCTGTACAAACCGGCAAAGTTGTGGGCAAAGTAACAGAGTACGTCCATCCAGTTCGCGTTGCTGAACATTGCGGCGCCACTGAATTGCAAGAATAGCTAATCCCTTGCTGCTCTAATATATTTAAATGTAAGTTGGAATTAATGTTGAAAAGATTGACTGTTCCAGCTGAAGGGTAATACGAGTTGTTGCGGGCATAATAGACTTGCTGAGCGGCTGCTATCAACTTCAAATTGGCAACAGCATCTTTGGCAATGGAAATATTCAAAGACCGCTGGTAATTAGGAATCCCAAAAGCGGCAACCACACCCACAACAACAACCACAACCATCAATTCCATCAATGAAAATGCTTTGTTCATTCCAAAAAGTCTCACGTTCTTTCTATAATATATGAATCTGCGCTGAAATTTTCAAAATTTATATCAGCGGATTGATTCTAACAACCTGACTGTCTTCGTCAAGCAAAATACTCGATTATGTCCCTTTAGAAAGACAAACTTGTGTTGATGACCAAAAGGTTGTGTGGTAGGATATCGGCCATATTTCTTATCAGATAAAAAAATCATTCTAACGTTCTATTATTGGATAAAGCCTTATGATTGACCAAATAAGACAGCGTATCGAAATAAGCCTCGCCGAATTCCTGGAACGGGTCAAGGCCGACTACAAACTTCATTTGGTCAGTCCAATCCTTTTTGAAAGCATTAAAGACTTCACCCTGCGCGAAGGAAAAAGAATACGGCCTCTTCTTCTTATCCTCAGTTATAAAGGTTATGCCAAACATAAAAAAGTCATATCCAGCGATATTTATAACGCGTCCACCTGCATGGAATTTCTGCACAACTTCATGCTCATCCATGATGACATCATCGACTGCTCCAGCCTCCGACGCGGAAAGCCGACCATGCATAAACTCCTTGCTCACGCCGTTAAAACAGACAATCCGGATAAATTAGGCAGCGACCTAAGCATTATTGCCGGCGACATTGTCTATGCTTTGGCTATCGACGCGTTTTTATCCATCAACGAATCCTTAGACAGAAAAGAACGCGCCCTAAAATATTTCATTCAAACCGCCGCTTTTACCGCTATGGGAGAATTTATCGACACGCTGCATGGTGTTGAGTCGGTTGATAAAATCAAAGAACCCGACGTGTATTTGAACTATACGCTCAAAACAGCCCGCTACACATTTGACTGTCCGCTTGTTACGGGCGCGATTTTAGGAGGGGCTGATCAAAAAGAAATCAAAAGAATATCCGAGTTTGCCATCCTCATCGGCCAGGCCTTTCAAATCCAAGATGACATCATCGGTATTTATGAAACAGAAAAAAATATCGGCAAATCCATTTTAAGCGATTTGGTCGAATCAAAAAAAACGCTTCTGGTCTGCCATGCCTATGAACATCTCAAAGGAAAGAAGCACGATGAATTCATGAAGTATTTCATGAAAAAATCCAAGAATTTTAACGATCTTGTTGCCGTCCGACGGATTTTTATCGAATCAGGAAGCCTGGATTACAGCCTGGAAGCAATTAAGACCCGCATTATAAAATCACAAAAGATTCTCGCGAAACTAAAAATTATGCCGACCTACCGCAATCTCATCGGAGATTCCCTGCTGCGTCTTTTTAAACACAGTGACGCCATTGCCCAGCAATTTAACCGTCCCGTTAAAGTTTTTAATGATTAACGGATTTTTCAGATTTGTGCTTTTAAATCAAACGGCTGCAAAGCTCATCTAAAACCAAGCGCCCCTTCATTGTCGTCATCAAACGGTCATTCTTATTGACCAAAAATCCAGCTTCAATGAAACTTTCTATTGTCGACAATTTCTCTTCGACCAAACGCAATCCCACCTCACGCTCAATGTACGAAAGCTGGATCCCTTCATTTTTACGCAAACCAAACAAAACCCTCTCCATTAAGCGTGTTTCCGCGGTCAGATTTTCAAAATCTTCCGTCGCATTTCCGGATTTTTGAATACGCGCCAGATAATCCTGTAACTTTGAGACATTCCAATACCGTTTCTCATCCACATAGCTATGAGCGCCCATTCCAAGTCCGATATATTGCGAACCATTCCAATAATTCGAATTATGGACAGCCTCACGCCCCGCTCGGCAGAAATTACTAACTTCATACTGCGACAAACCTTGTTCTTCAAGCAGCTGACAGATCAAGACATATTGTTTTGCCAATAATTCCTGGTCATCGAGTTTCAATTGTTGCGCGTAAAACCGGCTTTTTTCATCAATGGTCAACCCGTAAAGCGAAACATGTTCGCTTTTTAACTGTCCAAGCGTTTGAATATCCTTACGGATTTCATCTTCAGTCTGCCCGGGATACGAAAACATCAAATCCACATTGATGTTATTAAATCCCGCGTCTCGAGCCGCCTGATAAGCCGACAGCGCGGTTGAACAATCATGATTTCTTCCTAAAAATTTTAAATATCGATCTTCAAACGTCTGCGTTCCGAGGCTCAACCGATTAAATCCGGTTTTCTTAAGAAATTTTGCTTTGGATAAATTTAAATGTTCAGGATTCGCTTCAATGGTCCATTCCGCGTTCGGGTCAACAATAAAATATCGGCGTATGTGTTCTGCTAATTGACTAATCTGTTCATCATTTAAAAAAGTCGGCGTGCCTCCCCCCAAATAAACCGTGGAAAAATTCAAACCCTGATATTGTTTGCATTCTTCTCCAAGCGCGAAAATATAATCATCCACCCGGTGCGCCTGGCCGACAGAAATAGCAAAAGAGCAAAACAAACATTTGCTCACGCAAAACGGAATATGAACATATAACGATTTTTTTTGCATAATATTTCAAAATAAAATCATATTTTTTTAAAACAAAATTAAGCTTAATTATTCCCGTCGAGAAATTTTAAAAATTAAAACAAAAAGATGCAAAATTTCTTAAAAAATTTTTGCAACGAATTTTATGTATGCTAATATTAAACCAATAATAATTCATTCTCTAGAAAGGAGAACATTCATGGCAACCAAAAAGAAAACAGCCAAGAAGAAAACAGCCAAAAGAAAATAAGTATTCTCCATTCTTTTCAAAATAAAACCCTCCGAAGTAATTCGGGGGGTTTTATTTTTGTCCTTAGCTTGACCGCCTGAATATTTTAAAATTTCCTGCCGCATGCAGTTCTAAATCTTTTTGGTGTAAGCAAACTTTGAAAAGACAATTCCTAATTCATATAAAACAATCAACGGAACTGCCATTAAAATTTGCGAGACAATATCAGGAGGGGTTAAAACCGCGCTGACAATCAAAATAGCGATAATGGCATGTTTACGATAATGGGCCAGAAATTCTGGGGTAGCAATTCCGATCTTAACCAGAAACATCAATACGAGCGGGAGTTCAAAAACAATCCCAAATGAAATGATAAGGCTCCCCATGAAAGATATGTAATTATTGATATTAATCATGGGGACAACATAAATGGATGAAAAACCGAACAAAAACTTAATCGCAATAGGCGCGATGACAAAATAAGCGAATAATCCGCCGCTTAAGAAGAACACCAGTGATAAAGGCCCGAAAAAAAGAATGTATTTTCGTTCATTCTGCTTAAGAGCCTCCCAGGCAAAGGCCCAGGCATGATATAAAAAAACAGGCAATGCCATCAAAAAGGCCACAAGCAATGTTACGAGCATGTAGGCGCCGAACGCTTCACCCGGGGCGCTAAAAATGACTGATCCAACCGGTTTAATGAGAATTGGAAGAATTCTATCGGTGAATGAATAGGCAAGAATGCAACAGATAAGATATACAAAAAGAAATTTTATGACCCGTCCGCGCAGTTCCTCTAAATGATCCAACAACGTTAAGGGCGCTGAACTTTTCTTCACTGTTTCTTGTCTTCAATGGCATCCTTAACGGAACTTTCAACATCCTTGCCGGCTCGCTTAAACTCTTTGATGGCTTGGCCGATAGCAGCGCCTACTTCTGGAAGTTTCTTAGCGCCGAACAGAAGAACAAAAACAAACGCGATTAATAAAACCTCTGAAAATCCAATTCTGCCCATACCATCCCCCTTAACCTTAGAATAAAATTTTTTGCCGGTGAATGCTTAGTTGGCGGTATTGTATAAGGAAAAATTATGACCCACAAGAAAAATAACTCCGCTCATAGAAATTTAACGTGAGTTCAATCTAAGCCTGGCTCAAGTGTGAGGGTTGGGATGAACGTGAATTGAGACCACCACAATTTCTTTAAAGAATTATTAGAGGAATTGTGTGCGGGCTCGTTGAACGGAATCACAATCCTCACACTTGAGCGATACGCTTATGGGAGAGATTCCATTTATTGACGTCCGTACAACAAATCGATCAAGCAAAACCAGAAAGCGGACGTCGAGATACTGACAACAACAAAAATCTATTACTTACACGGAAGTCAGTAATCCATACGGCTCCACGATCCGCTAGTTCATTATTCTAATGATTCTTTAAGGAAATGAACTAAGGATCAAGTCGCCTTTATGGCTTAAACGGAATCTCTCCCGCTTAAAGCGCGTTATTTCGAACTGACGTTAAGTTAAGTGTTAAGGAGTTTTTATGAAGCGTTTTTTATTGTTTTGTTTTTGTCTGATGGCAGTCATGGGCTGTCAGAAAAATAATTTTGAACGTCAGTATGAACAAGTCATTATTGAGGCGCCATCCGATGCCAAAAGCATGATGGCCAATCCCCATGTCAACATGAATATGGATGCCTCTCTTTTGCCCAATGCCGGCGCGCTCGCGCATTCTTTGCGATGGCAGACGCCGTCGGGTTGGCGCGAACTTCCCGGTGGCGGATTTCGGATTGCATCTTTTGTTCGTGAGGATGATGATAAGGCGATAGATGTTTCAATTGTTTCTCTATCCGGAGCTGCCGGCGGTCTTGAGGCCAATCTGGTCCGTTGGGGAAATCAGATTGGCATTGATCTTAATCAGGATGAACAAACTTTAAACCGTTTTATTCAAGAGGCTCAAGTATTTAAGACCAATGACGGGGTAGAGGCCACGTTATTTGATTTTGGCAAATTGCGCAATGGCGCGGAGTCTGGCCAGAAAAGTATGGCAGCGTCTATGATTCAAATGAACGATGCTACTGTTTTTGTCAAAATGACGGGTACTATAAAAACAGTGGCTGATAACATGGATTCTTTTAAAGAACTTTCAAAGTCTCTGGGGAAGAAATGAATTTTTTAAAGACAATCGGTAAAATATCCTGGATTCAAAAATTGGCATCGGTCAAAATCACCGTTGTCTGTTTGTTTCTGCTTTTTGTTTTGACGTTC
Source organism: Candidatus Omnitrophota bacterium (assembly GCA_023247595.1). The sequence continues at coordinate 1,766 of JAHFGF010000033.1, read as the reverse complement.
TGGGGCACGGTGGCCCAGGTGAACCAGGGATTATACGCGGCGCAGGAGCGGTTTTTTGCGTCTTTGTTTTTTCTGGTCTTTAAAGTCATTCCATTTCCCGGCGCCCAGATGGTTTTGTGGGTGCTGTTTATCAATCTAACCTGCGTTACGCTGACTCGATTTGTCCATTATTTTAAACCGCGTTACGCCGGGATTCTTGTGATTCATTTTGGGCTGTTGTCCTATCTTGTGGCGGCCTTTGTTATTTTTCATGTTTCGGTTGAGTCCAATGTTCATTTAAAGGAAAAGGAAGGGACCAACCTTTCCTCGTCTTATTTTGAATGGGAGTTGGCCTGCTGGAAAGAATCGGGCAGCAAACGGCAGGTGCGGGCTTATGATGTAACGCATGCTAAAGTCGGACAGCGTTATAAATTTTTAGACGGTAAATTTGACGCGGTTGTTAAACAGTATTATCCCAATGCGCATGCGTTTTCTATTAATGACTCGGAGAAATCCAAGTCAGCTCCAGTAAATGCCTCGGGCATTGCTTTGTTGCAGCCCAAAGATGTTTTAATTGAACGGGAAAAAAATATCGCCGGCGGTGTGTTTGAAATTGAAGTGCCTGGAGGAAAAGGTCAGGATATTTTATTGTACGGCGCGGAAACAAAACCAACGCCGGTCAAAATTGGGGACGAGACTTTCTTTTTTATTATTCAGCATAAAAAATATCAGTTGCCTTTAACAATTGAGCTCGTTGATTTCCGCGCGGATTTCCATCCCGGAACCGAAATGGCAAAAAGTTATGAAAGCACGGTTAAGATCACTCACGCGGGGACATCCAGGGAAGTGGTCATTTCCATGAATAACCCTTTGACGTACCGGGACTATACGTTTTTTCAAGCGTCCTATGCCATTGATTCTTTGGGCAATGAATATTCCACATTCGCGGTTGTGAAAAATGCGGGGCGGTTTCTTCCGTATATTTCAAGCCTCATTACCTTTGCGGGATTGGCGCTGCATTTTTTTATGATGGCCTTTAATTCCAGAAAGAAAAAGGGGTCCTCATGAGAAAACAAATTGCATTAGCCTGTGTCTTGGCTTTCATCGTGATGGTTCCGGTGTACGGCCAGATGATTTGTCCGCTCAATGGCCAGCCCATGGCGCCAAAAGGCGTCCGTTCTTTGGAGACGATTAAACGATTGCCGGTGTTAGACAACGGCCGCGTCAAACCTCTGGATACTTTTGCCCGGTCCTTGCTTTTACAATTTTCCGGGCGTCAAAGTTTTGAACGAAAGTCTGCCATTGATTGGCTTGTCCGGTTGTTGTTTTCGCCGGAACAATCCAAGAAAGACAAAGTTTTTCTCATCAACAATCCAGCCATTCCCGCGGATTTGGGAATCAAGGTGGAGAAACACCGCAAATACAGTTTTGCCCAGCTGGAACCGAATTTAGATAAATTAGCGGATTTGGCCCATGCGGCTTCCAAAATTCCGGATAAAGAAAAAGATGTTGTGGAAGCTGAAATTATACGGGTTTTTAACAATGTGAAACTGTATGTGGAATTATCCCAGGTCTTTCAATTTGCTTTTCCCAGTAAGGACTTCACCATTACCGACACTTGGGTTAAAGATCAATTAGAGCTTCCCAAAGATCAGGAAGAATTTAGTTCTCTGGATATTGCCTTAAGCGCAGAAAAATTACAAAGCGTTATGAGTGGTATCCAGAAAAAAGATGAGCATATTTGGACCAGCCAGGAAAAAAATATTGTCGAATTGGTGGCAAATTTA
>JAHFGF010000178.1 GCA_023247595.1 Candidatus Omnitrophota bacterium | reverse complement strand
GTTGTTTGTTATATTGCCAGCCGGGCGGATCTTCTTTGCGGATTTTGGATGATTTGGGCGCTTTACGCTTATGTGCGGTCGGTTGAAAGCAAAGGTATCAAATGGTTTGTCCTGTCATTACTTTGTTTTGTGTGCGCGCTTTTGTCTAAGGAACTCGCTTTTGTTCTGCCAGTGCTGGTCTTGCTTTACCATTTATTTTCTTCAACTTCTGTAAAGTGGCGGCGTTGGAGTATTTTTTCTTCAATGCTTTTGCTTTATGTGTTCTTCCGGCTGACTGTTGTTGCGCATGTGTTATCTCCGACGAATTATCATGTTCCAATGGTCTCTAAGATTCCAGGGATGTTTGCTGCGTTGTCTAAATACGTATGGCTTTTGCTTTATCCGCGTTCATTGCATATGGAGTATGGAAATTTCTTATTTTCTTTTAAGGACTCGGTTGTCATCCAAGGCATCGTGCTGGTCATTTTAATTCTTGGAGCATCAGCTGTTTTGGCTCGGCGTCATCCTCTTGCGGCATTTGCCGGCAGGTGGTTTCTCGTCTGTCTTATTCCAGTCTCTATTTTTCCGCTCAATGGATTTATGGCGGAGAATTGGTTGTATGTGCCGTCGATTGGATATGTGATTGCGCTGACGATGTTGTTATGTGCCTTGATCAGGAATCCTTTATACAAAAAGTTTGGACTGTTCATAACAGCCGGTTTGTTTATTATGTATGCCTGTATGAGTTGGCAGCAAACCATACACTGGCGGGATAATCTTGTTCTTTATGAATGGACAGCCCAGCACGCTCCGCATAGCGGCAAGGCATTTTATAATTTAGGCTGCGCCTACCTTGAACATGGCAGAACGAACGATGCTCGTGAAGCTTTTCGCAAAGCTTTAGCCATAAATTCAAACATTGTTGAAGCCAAAACTGCCCTCGAACGGCTTAATCCATAAATTTTTTATTGGGCACATGTTCCTTGGACGCGATTTCTAGAGTTTGCCCGACTGAAAAATATCAACCTTGCCAAAACAGTAATGCCGGATATACTAGTGCACGGGATACAGAACACGAGTGCACAAAAGTTTACAGGTTTCATGTGTTCTGCTCATTGAACCCTAGCTAGAAAGTAGCGTACCATGCCTTGCAACGACAGCTCATCCGGTTTGAATATCCGTCTGGATTTACAGGAACAGATGGTCAAATTTGATTTTGCCAAAATCACCTGTTCCCGGGAAATCACGGGCCAAACTGGTTATTCCGATTATTGCCGCGGCAAATCACTTGAGGAAATTTTGGCGCAGGATATTTCAACTGTTGCTAGGGATTTGAATCTGAGTGAGGACGAGGAAAAGCAGTTTATTTTCCATTTGGAATGGGAAGCCCTTCGCGCGGGCATTGCCCAGTATTTGGGGCTGGACCATCCATCTATTGATGCCGAACGATGCCGCATCACATCGATTGAATACACCGATGAATTTATCGAAATCGCCCAAGTCATTCTCCCACCCAAAGAATTGCCCAAAATTTTGCCTTGTAGTCTGGGGGATAAGAATTAAGAGTAAGCAGTAGATAGTAAGTAGAAAGAAATAAACAGAATAAAAAAGGATGATGGAATTTAACCATCATCCTTTTTGTTTTAATCTAATTCTGTCTTTTGAATCCTACTTACTATCTACTACTTACTGCCTACAGCCTACTACTTATTCCTAAGTTTGTTCTTTGCCTCTCGCCATAAGCAATTTTCCTGAACGAACGTATTCGGACACGCCTAATTTTTTGAGGATGGTTTCAAATTCATCCAGCTCGGCGGTTGTTCCGCTTTGGGCGATGATGAGGGTTTTATCGGTGTCATCAACAATCTTGGCGTGATATTTTTTGCTGTGTTTGGCGATGGCTGTCTTGTTGCCGGGAGTGTCTTTCATTTTAATAAGCGCCAGTTCGCGGTCAATGGAATGCGATGAGTCATGTTCACTGGCATGGATGACGTCGACAAGCTTATCAACATTTTTAATGATCTGTTCCAATGTCTGCAGACTGCCCTTGGCTGTAATGGTCATGCGTGAGAATTTGGGATTTACTGTCGGGGAAACAACGAGAGAATCGATGTTGTATCCGCGACGGGCAAAGACCAAGGCAACACGGACCAGCACGCCGGGTTTGTTGGCAACTAAGATACTGATCGTATGGATAGGTTGGTTCATGGGTATGTCCTTTGTAGAGGTAGAGAGGTAAGAGGTAGGGAGGTAAAAAATACCTCTTTACCACTTACCCCTTAATTATGTGCTGCCCGTTGGCTTTTCAAGTTTAGTCGTCGGCGCTTCGATGATCATGTGATAGGCCGATTTGCCCGCGGGAACCATTGGAAACACATTATCTTCTTTAATAACTTCCGCGTGAATCACGCAAGGGCCTTTATATTCCATGGCCTCTTTCATAACTTTTTCACAGTTTTCAACCTTGTCGATGTGAAAACCTTTAATGCCGTAAGCTTCGGCCAATTTGACGAAATCAGGATTGCCTTCCAGATCCACGCCGGAAAGACGGTTGTCAAAAAATAATTCCTGCCATTGACGCACCATGCCCAAATATTTGTTGTCGATAATTAAAACCTTCACGGGCAATTTGTGAATGAACGCGGTGGATAGTTCCGCCAGCGTCATCTGAAAACCGCCGTCGCCCACGATGGCCACAACCAGGTCATTAGGTTTTCCAAACTGGGCGCCGATAGCAGCTGGGAAGCCGAAACCCATTGTGCCGGCTCCGCCCGAAGACAGCCAGTAATCGGTTTTATCCGTTAAATAAAATTGCGCGGCCCACATCTGATGCTGTCCGACGTCGGTTGTCACAATGGCTTTGCCTTTGGTGACTTTATAACAGGCATCAATCACATATTGGGCGGTTAAGCCTTTGTCATGCGAATATTTGAGCGGATATTCTTTGCGATAGAAATTAAGTTCTTTGAGCCATTCTTTGGTATCGAGCGGTTCAACTAACTTTAAGATTTCTTCCACCACTTCGCGGGCATCCCCGATGACATAGGCATCGGCTTTGACGATTTTGTTGATTTCAGCAGGGTCCACTTCAATGTGAAGTTTTTTGGCGTTCACGCAAAATTCCGCGTTGTTGCCGTTGATGCGGTCGTCCCAGCGTGAACCGATGGAGCAGATGAGATCGCAATTAATTAAAGCTTTATTGGAATACGCTGTTCCGTGCATCCCCAACATCCCTAATGATAACGCATGGGTTTCAGGAAAAGCGCCTTTGCCAAGAAGCGTATTTGTAACAGGAGCATTTAATTTTTCCGCGAGTTTTTTGACCGCTTCGCCGGCCCGCGCAATAACAGCGCCGTGTCCGACCAGAAGAAGAGGTTTCTTGGCGCCTTTAAACATCTTGGCCATTTTTTGAATGTCCGCCTTGTTTGGCTTGCCGGGAACTTTGTATCCGGGGATATCGGTTTCCGGATTAAGGGAATCGCCGGTAAACGGGGCGGAGGTGATGTCTTTGGGTAAATCCAAAAGCACTGGGCCTGGTCTTCCAGTCTGGCAAATATGCCAGGCTTCTTTAATGATTCGCGGGATGCTGTTGGTTTCTTTGATTAAATAGCT
>JAHFGF010000177.1 GCA_023247595.1 Candidatus Omnitrophota bacterium | reverse complement strand
GTAATTCATTAGTTAACATTTTGATTGTCCTCCATTGAAATTTAGAAATTAAGAAACTGGGAAATTATTTAGGTCTTTTGTTTTAAATTTCTTAATTTCCAAGTTTCCCAATTTCTTTAGTTTAGAATCCATATTTTGTTTTCTCTATTTCCCATTTTTCCGGCGTAAATGTTTTGAGCGCCAACGCGTGGACGGATGTGGCAAACGCTTTGGTCAAAGGCTGCATCACCATTTGGTGCTGTTTAATAAGCATCATACCCTCGAACGCGGGCGAAACAACAAACGCCTGCAGATGCTGGCCGTCGTTCATAGGGTCAAGCACGTGAACGATCGCATTAGGAACGGCTTGTTCGATGGTTTTTTTGATGTCGGTGATGTGCATGTGTGTTTTAGTGTTTGAAGTAAGCAGTATGTAGTAAGTAGTAGGCAGAGATCTTAGGGATTTCTCCTTACTGCATACTACCGACTGCATACCCTAAGTTTTTTTAATATTCTTTTTTATCCACTCAATAATATCGTTTGACTCATAGAGCGCTTTGCCGTCGATGACAAGGCAGGGCACCTGGCCCTTGCCGCCGATTTTGACAAGCTCTTCACGGTTTCTCGGATCCACGTTTGTGTCTTTCATCGGGATAGTGATGCCAGCCTGCTGCATGTAACTGGTGACTCTGGCGCAGTACGCGCAGCCGACGTAATGATAAAAAGTGAGTTGGTGCATATTGGTGATTCCTTAGGGTTCCCCAGATTCCCAGTTCCCCGGCGTCCCAGTAAAAACTGGGGTGCTGGGGACTGGGACGCTGGGGTCTTAGATCAACTGTTCAACAAACTCCATGACCTTGTTTTGCAGCTGGACATTGTACAACCGGTTCATCTCCTGCAGACAGGTGGGAGATGTGACATTCACTTCAATGAGATAATTGCCAATGATATCAATCCCCACAAAAGAGAGTCCTAGTTTTTGAAGTTCAGGTTTAAGTACGGCAATGATTTCACGGTCGCGCGTGGTGATTTCAGCAGCGAGCGGTTTTCCGCCGGCAAAGAAATTATTACGGTGGTCACCTTCGGAATGCAGACGCAGAACAGCGCCCAACGGATCACCGTTTAATAAGAGGATGCGTTTATCCCCGTCCTTGGCGTCCGGCACATAGCGCTGCACAATGATTTCTTTACTCCATCGATCCGTCAGGGTTTCTAAAATAACATTAGTGTTCCCTTGGCCGGGTTGGATGTGAAAGACCGATTGCCCGCCGTACCCGTCTGTCGGTTTAGCAATGACATCGGGTTCTTCTTTGAGAAACGCCAAAAGATCATGTTTGTCACAGCTCACCAGCGTCGGCGGAACGAGAGTTGTGAATTGTGTAGCCCAAACCTTTTCATTGACTGTTCGAATACCGTGAGAACTATTAATCACTTTCACCCGAGACGGCAGGCGGTCCAACAGCCAGGTGACCATTAAATAATTGCTGTCAAAAGGAGGGTCGGCGCGCACAAAGACCACGTCCACATCTTTATCCGTCAGAATGACCGGCCGGTCAATGACGAACGGCTGATGAGGCACGGCTTGAGGAGTAACCTTCAGGGCATGAAAAATAATCTGTCCGTTTTTTAGCGTCAATCCGCCCTTGGGCAGATAATAAATGGCATGGCCTTTATTATGCGCCCCCAGCATCAGGATAAAGGTGGTGTCCTTTTCCATAACGACGCCTTCGAGCGGATCCATTAAGAAGACAAATTTCATTTGGCTTTATTCTCCAGTGATTTGATTTCCCGGCTGGTGGCAACTCCGGCGACGCGGGCCAGCATGCGGTAGATATCAAAGATATTCATGTTGGGATGCGGATTGCAGTCCCCGTATTTATTGGAATGCGGGCAGATTTTTTTAAATCCCATTCCGCCGGGCGAGTTTAAACTTTCCCGCGGATTTTTTCCGGTGTGATAACGGTAAAATCCTCCGACTAAGTTATTGTCGATTTGATAAACGCAGACTTCGCTTGGATTTTCTTCAATGCGGTGAATCGTCGGCACGCCTTCCTGCAAAAGAAAGCGGGAGATGATTTGCGCGCTTTTCCCCTTATAAAGGCTGTTGCGGTGCTTGCGGTTTAATTCCAGGATTTCCGACGGGTTTTCAATGGACATAACACCCATGCCGTAGGTCCCGGAATCCGCTTTGAGGAAGATGAAAGGTTTTTCCTGAACGCCGTGCTGTTGATACTTGGCGGTAATGTCGGCAAAAAGTTTTTCAGCCGCGGCGGCAAGTCTTTGGCGGTCGGCTTCTTCATTGATGTTGACGTTATCAACCGTTTCGGAAAGACAGGAAAACAGCCACGGGTCAAGATTCACAATCTTGGCAAATTCTTCCATGAGCGACGCGGTATAACGGAAATGTTCCGACTTAAGCCGTGAATGCCATCCGGCGTGAATAGACGGATAAATCGGGATGTTGGTTTCTTTGAGGATGTCGGGAATTCCTGTTGTGAGATCGTTATTAAGAAGAATAAAATCAAATTTCTCTTCACCGGATTGGATGCGGTTAAGGATGCGTTTAAAGCAGTGGATTTTAACGGTCTTGCCGGTGGCGGTTTCCAATTCCACATTGGTTGCGGCATCTTCGCAGAAGGCCGGCTGGACGGTGAGGAAGGTTGCGATTTTAACGTTAAATCCTGCTTTTTGAATGATTTCTTCCAGCACGCGGATGTTTTCCAAATACCAAGTGTTGCGCGTATGTTCTTCAGCCACGATTAAAATATTTTTAGCGCCGGGAACGCGTTTGTTGATGGCGTTTCGTACCAATCGTTCGGCGTCCGCAACACCGTGTTCGCAGAGATTATTGAATCCGGCTGGGAATAGGTTGGCATCAACGACCGCGATTTTAAAACCGGCGTCGCGGATATCAACCGATGTGTAAAACGGCGTCCAGATTTCTTCATGGCGTTTGAGCCAGGAATAAATTTCTTCCTGTTTGGAGTTAACACAGGTAACGCAAAGCGAAGCTGAAAAGTTTTCTGATATGGCCATAGTATTTTTTGTTTTCCAACCAGAAGGCTGGAGGTGTTTCGTAAAAAGTGTTTTATTATGCCTTAAACAAAAAGCATTGTCGAGATTTAAGTGTTTTTGGCTGTTTGCTGATGAGTTATTTTTTCGAAAGTTTTTGGACGATGAGAGAGCCGACCGCGTCGCCTTCCACGTTAACCACGGTGCGGATGGCATCTAGCGGCCGGTCAATCGGAAGAAGAATCGCGATAGCCTCGGCGGGCAAACCCACCGATTGCAAAACCATGATCATGGTGACCATGCCGGCGCTGGGAATTCCGGGCGCGCCAATAGAGGCGAGCATAGCGGTCCAGAAAACAATGAGCTGTTCAATAAAATTTAATTGCACGCCCATAAGATTTGCTACAAAAATAGCGGCAATGGCTTCATACATGGCTGTGCCGTCCATATTCACCGTCGTGCCCAAGGGAACCACAAAGCCCGCGATCTTTGGGTCAACTTTGAGATTTTCCGTTACGCATTTAAGAGTAACCGGCATCGTCGCCGAGCTTGAGCTGGTTGAAAAAGCAGTGATGAGAGATTCCCTCATGCTTTGAAAAAAGAAAAT
>JAHFGF010000176.1 GCA_023247595.1 Candidatus Omnitrophota bacterium | reverse complement strand
GATTGAATTGACATTGATTGAAACCGACAGCCCTGTATTTTATAACCAGCCTGAGCCGGGATTTCAATGCGAACCCAAAGATGTCTGGCGCACACTTAAGGCCTATGCTTCACTTAAAAACATCGACGAGAAAGAAGCGCTCACGCGTTTAAATCACAATGCCCAAACGTTCTTCAAAATTTCCCAATAGCATTTCACCGGCGCGTGAAGTCATGAAGCAAAATTTAAGAAAATGGTTTTGGATTTTTGCGATTTTAATTCCGCTAACCGTTAGTGTGTATTTTTTTATTCAACCTAAACGTCTGTCGATTGAAGCGGTCGCGCCGAGCGGTGCCACGGTATTCTTGCGGCTTGACCATGTGTATGAACACCTTGAATCGTTCCGCTCTTCCGAATTTTGGAAGTCCGTCTCCCAGCTTGATCTGCCTAAATTGTTTGCGCATGAGTCGGTCGAATCAAAAAAAATCCAGCGCTATAACCGGTGGCGCGATGACGCCGTTGGGATATTGGAAAATCCTTTGTTTAAAGAATTGATGGGAAAGGAAGCGGCGGCGGCACTTTACCCGCAACTGGATGGCTTCTCCAATGGCAATTGGCCGAAAGGTTTTTCAGGCGTTCTTGTGATGACGCGCTTAAATTCCAAGGTGCGTGTCGCGGAATCTTTGGGAAATATTTGGAATCAGTACAGCCAGAAATGGGAGACGCGTGTCAGTCAGTACAAAAATATTCCCGTCGTTGCCATTAAACTCGAAAGCCCGAATCCAACGGTGTATTACGCTCGCATTGCTGATCTTTTGGTCGTCGGTGTCGATGAACGGATGGTGCACGCGGCGATTGATACGGCCAAACAGGAAACGCCGGCGCTTGATAAGGACGCGAAGTTTCTTGGCGTCCGCCAACGGCTTTACACGTCTGTTGATGCTCTTTTTTTTGCGGACGTCCCTAAAGTGCGGGAATTTTTTGAGAAATATTGGGATGAGCTTTTTGAAGAGAAAACCAAGGCCACAAGTCTTACGCGTGGAAAGGTTCGGGAATTTTTACATAAACTCGACGGTATAACCGCGGCTGGAGGTGCCTTTGTCTACGTGAAACCTATGCAATTGAAATGGGTGGTTGATCTTGATCCCGCGAAGATAACGCCGGAGCTCAAACGTTTGTCGCAATGCCAGGCATCGGAAAATAAAACTGCCGGATTTGTGCCCAAAGATGCCATCGCCTACCAATGGACCGGTTGCGCGGATTTCCCGTCGTATTATAAAAAGTTAAAAGCTTTGCGTCAGAAAGAAGGCGGAGCTAATCCGTTTGGCGGGCTTGAAAAAACATGGAATCTTAATGTTGAGAAAGATATTTTGCCGGTACTGGGGCGGGAGGTTGGCTGGTACATACAAGGTTTTGATGTGAGTGGTCTTTTTCCGATTCCCCAGCTGGTGTTTTTTCTTAAAGTCAACGATGACAAGGCGGCCCAGAGCATTTTACGCAAAATTGTCACGACACCGGTCACCATGGTGCAAAGCGAAGATTATCAAAATAATAAGATGAATGTAATTTCTTTTCCCCTTGTTTCACTTAAACCCGGTTACGCATTTTTCAACGGTTACGTCCTTATTTCGACGTCGGATAAATTGATTAAGCAAAGTATCGATGCCGCAGTTGACCCTGCCAAGGGTTTGGCGGCTGAGGGGATTTTTAAAGATTTGAATACCGGGGAGCGCGGCCCGTCGGGGGCAAGCGCGGTGTCCTTTATCAAAATTGGGGAGATTGCGCGGCAATCGCGTGCCGTTGTCGATTGGGCGGATCAATGGTTCTCCCTTAAGGTTGGGCAGGCCAATACCGATGAGGAAGCGACCCGCGCGCGGCTGCAGGCTTTGCAGGGAAAGATTGAAGCCAAACAAAAAGAGGTAACGACCCAGGAAGGCAAACTGACGCAGACACGCAAGGAGCAGGAATCGATTGCAGCCCAGGCGCAGGTCTCTGCCCTCGGCAGTGAAGCCAAAGGCGCGCTCGCGCAGCCGTGGACAGCTCAAAAGTCTGCGGACCCGTCGGGGAATCAGCCGCTTGAGGCGTTGGAATTAAAAAAGTCCCAGGCTGCAGCTTTACAGATGGAAATAGACAGCCTTAAGCAGGATACGGATGCGTTAAAATCCCAGACGCCTGAGCTGCAGGATGCACTCGATGATTTTGAAAAACAAAAAACCGACGCCCAGAATTTTCGTTATTACGTCGATGATGTGGTTGCCCCGATTCTGCACGGACTTGAATTTTTAACCGCGCAATGGGTGCGCACCATGTTTAAGGACAATGCGATTGAGTCGGAAATGTTTCTAAAGGTCCAGTAATGTCTGAACGTTTTCAAAAAGGCCTTAAGATTTTAAATTCCATTAATGGCAAGAATGGCCGCCGGATTATGAAGATGCTTAAGGACATCTCGCCGGACATGGCGCGTTTTGTTATTGAATTTTCGTATGGCGATATTTATTCGCGGCCCGGGTTGGATTTAAAGACACGTGAACTTTTAACGATCGCATCATTGGTGACGCTTGGGTATGCGCCCAAACAGCTCAAAGCACATATTCGTAACGCGCTTAACGCCGGCTGCAGCCGTCAGGAAATTATTGAAGCCATCATGCAGATGTGCGTCTATGCCGGATTTCCGGCGGCTTTAAACGGTTTATTTACCGCCGAGGAAGCGTTTGGAGAGATTAAAAAAAAGAAACGATGAGGACTGATTGAAAATTTTTAGAAAACTTGTTCATTGTTTCCTCATCCTGTTTTTGTGTTTTAATTTAAGCGGCTGTGCTCTTCTTAATCTGCCATTTCAAATTTTAGGTAAGCTGTTTGGTATTGCGCAAAGTCTTCCTAAACCGCCTCCGGGAGTTTTCTTTTGAAGAACCAACAGATCGCCGAACTGTTCACGCGCTGCGGCCAGCTTTTGGAGATGACGGATGAGAATCCGTTTAAAATCCGGGCGCATTACAAAGCCGCTGAGAACATTTCCTCGTTGAGCGAAGATATTGAAGTCATCGCCCGGGAAGGACGTTTGCGAGAAATCCCCGGCATCGGCCAGGCGCTCGAGGAGAAAATCCTCGAGTACTTAAAAACCGGACGGATGGAGGCCTACGAAAAACTCATTAAGGATGTTCCGGAAACCATCCTTGAGGTCATGAGTATTCCTTCCGTCGGTCCCAAGAAAGCAAAATTCTTTTTTGATCAACTGAGAGTTAAGAGCGTCGATGATCTCTCGCAGGCGATTGAGCAGGGAAAGCTCACCGGATTGCCGGGCATTAAAGCAAAAACAATTGAGAATATCCGCGCTGGAATAGCGATTGTTAAGGAAGGCCAGAAACGGATGAATATCGGGATGGCCTCCGACATCGCGCAGAATTTTATCGACGCTTTAAAGAAATTACCGGGGGTCAAACGCATTGAGGTGGCCGGAAGTCTCCGTCGGGGCAAGGAAACGATCGGTGACATTGATCTTTTGGTCGATTCGACCAAGCCCGCCCAAGTGATGGAGGCGTTTATCAAGTTGCCCTATGTTAAGACCGTTAATGCTCATGGCGAAACAAAATCTTCGATCCTGACCAAAGACAATGTTCAGGTTG
>JAHFGF010000250.1 GCA_023247595.1 Candidatus Omnitrophota bacterium | reverse complement strand
CCTGCCCGGCCTGTCAAGGTGATGTGGCGCTTAAAGAGAACAGGATTGTTTGCCTCAAATGCAATAAGAAGTATCCCATTAAAAACGGAATCCCTGTTTTGCTGGTAGAAGAAGCTGTTTAGCTTTTATGACCCCCAGAATAAAAAAAGCCATCGCTGAGTTTTCCCGCCATAAGAATATTGATGCTTTGCTGGTCATTAATGACATTGATATCCGTTATTTAACCAAATTTAATGCCAGTGAATCATGGCTTTTAGTGACTAAAACTAAGGTTTTTTACATCACCGATTTTCGTTATGCTCAGGAAGCCCGCGAGGGTTTAACGGGAGTGTCGGTCAAGCAATATACGCAGACCCCGTGTTTGGTCCTTTTTGAACTGTGCAAACGCTATAAAGTCAAACGCCTCGGGTTTGATGAGAAGCATACGAGTGTTTCTTTGTTAAAACGCCTTAAGGAGTTTTGTCCGCGGCGCGCCAAGTTATTACCAGCCACTGGTCTTGTGGCAAATTTAAGGGAAATTAAAGAAGAAGGAGAAGTTGATCAAATCCGCCAATGCCTAAAACTACATTTTAAGATGCTTGATTTTATTAAGAAAGTGGTGAAGCCAGGCTTAACTGAGCGTCAAGTACTGTTTAAATTGGAGGGTTTTATCAAGACACATAAAGCAGGGTTTTCGTTCTCTCCCATAATCGCTTCAGGCCCAAATTCGTATTATCCTCATGCTAAAGTCACTGATCGTATGATCCGCAATAATGAACCGGTATTAATTGATACCGGTATTGATATAAATGGCTATAAGTCAGACTTGACACGCAACTTATTTTTGGGTAAAATACCTTTTTATTATGCAAAAACCCTTGAGGCTGTTCGGCTTGCGCAAAAAGAAGCGATAGCAATGATACGGCCGGGGGTAAAAGTGGCAGAAGTTGATTTAAAGGCGCGTAAAGTATTGCGCAAGTTCTCGTTAGCAAAATATTTCGGGCATTCTTTGGGGCATGGGATTGGATTGGATATTCATGAAAACCCGCGCCTGTCTTACAAAAGCACCAGTGTTTTTGAACCAGGTATGATTGTAACCGTCGAACCGGGAGTCTATATTACTAGACAGTTTGGGATCAGGGTTGAGGATATGGTTTTAGTAACACAACAGGGTTGCGAGGTGTTAAGTGGCCATTACGATTAATGAAGTTGAAAACGGCATGGGTTTGTTGCTTGATGGCCATCTGTATTTTGTAACAGAATATAATCACGTCAAACCTGGCAAAGGCAGCGCGTTTGTCCGTATCCGTTTGAAAAATATCAAGACCGAGGCGGTGTTGGAACGCACATTCCGTTCGGCTGATTCCCTTGAAGATGCTCCTTTGGAACGCCGCCGTATGCAGTTCACATATGTTGCTGGGGACGAATACCATTTTATGGATCAGAGTACCTATGAAGACACGGTCATATCCAAAGAGCTTTTAGGGGATGGTTTAAAATATTTGCAGGATGACGCGATCGTTGAATCCCTTCTGCATAAAGATCAGGTGGTCAAAGTGGAAATGCCGAATTTCATCATTTCCACCATCATCGAAACAGATCCTGGACTTAAAGGAGATTCATCCAAGTCTGGGTATAAACCGGCTAAAATCGCTACCCTGATTGGCGCTTCCATACAAATCCCTTTGTTTATCCAGTCGGGTGAGACCATCAAGGTGGATACGCGTTCCGGCGTTTACGTTGAAAGGGTCAAGCAATGAACTTAAAAGAGATCAAAGAAATCATTGCCCTCATGAATGAAAACGGACTCAGTGAAATTGAAATCGAACGTGAGGGGCTGAAAGTAAAACTAAAGAAATCCGCGTTGGAATCAGCTGTTTCTGCGCCGGCGCATTACGCGGTAGAATCCATTCCCGCCCCAAAAGTTGCCGTTGCCTCTGACATAGTTGCCAAGAATACCAAAGACATCAAATCTCCGATGGTGGGGACATTTTACCGTTCTCCGTCACCGGAAGCCGCGCCTTTCGTTGAAATCGGGCAATCCGTTGAAATTGGCCAGGTCGTTTGTATCGTTGAGGCCATGAAACTCATGAACGAGATCAAATCAGAAGTGCGCGGCAAGATCGCCGAAGTTATGGTTCAGAATTCCGAGCCGGTTGAATTCGGTCAAATTCTATTTATTGTCGAGCCAAATTAGGGGTTTATGTTCTCCAAGATACTGATCGCCAACCGTGGTGAAATTTCTTTGCGCGTCATCCGCGCCTGCAAGGAAATGGGCATACGCACCGTTGCGGTGTATTCCGAAGCTGACCGCAGTTCTTTGCACGTGCGTTTTGCCGATGAGGCTGTCTGTATCGGTAAGGCGTCTAGCAAAGAGAGTTATTTGAACATACCGGCCATCATTTCGGCGGCCGAGATCACCGATGTTGAAGCGATCCATCCGGGTTATGGTTTTTTGTCGGAGAACGCGCATTTTGCCGAGATTTGCGAATCCTGCCACATCAAATTTATCGGCCCTACTCCGGAAACCATCCGCAAGATGGGGGACAAGATCATTGCCAAAGAAACCGTCCAGAAAATAGGGGTGCCTTTGACTCCGGGGGGCAATGGCATCATTAAAAACCAGGAAGAGGCTTTGGCCGTTGCCCGGAAAATCAAGTATCCGGTCATTATCAAAGCGGCCGCGGGCGGTGGCGGCAAAGGCATGCGTGTTTGCCATAATGACGTCACGCTGATCAATTCATTTAAAATGGCGCAGACCGAAGCGGAAGCGAATTTTGGCCGGGGGGATGTTTATATCGAGAAATACATCGAAGGCCCGCGCCATGTAGAATTTCAGATATTGCCGGATGAGCACGGCAATGTCATCCATTTGGGCGAACGGGATTGTTCTGTCCAGCGCCGCCATCAAAAACTTCTGGAAGAGTCGCCTTGCCCGGCGCTTAATGCCGCCTTACGCAAGAAAATGGGCGATGCCGCGGTCAAGGTCGCGAAAGCCGTCAATTACCATGGGGTTGGGACCATTGAATTCCTGCTCGATGCCAGCGGTAATTTTTATTTTATGGAAATGAACACGCGCATCCAGGTTGAGCATCCGGTCACGGAAATGGTGACGGGTATTGACCTTATCAAAGAGCAGATCAAGGCAGCCAATGGCCAGAAACTTAAAATCAAGCAGGAGGATGTTAAATTTAACGGAGCCTCGATTGAATGCCGCATCAATGCGGAGGACCCGTATAATAATTTTATTGCTTCGCCCGGCAAAATAGAAGAATTGAACATCCCCGGGGGGCCACGTGTCCGTTTGGACACCCATATTTATCCGGGATACGTCATAAGCCCGTATTATGATTCCATGGTAGGCAAGGTCATTGTCCATGGCAAAGACCGTGATGAGGCCGTGCGCATCATGCGCCGCGCGCTCGATGAGTTCTACGTGGCCCCGATCAAGACGACCATACCACTTCATATGGAGATTTTGCATCATCCAACCTTTTTGCAGGGAAAAGCAACAACGCATTTTTTGGAAAAGATGATTAAAAATGAATAAGGGGGCGGGAGATTAGCATATGTATGAAGACAATGCCGTAGATCTGGGGGCTGTCGTGATGCATAAGAAAGTGATC
>JAHFGF010000032.1 GCA_023247595.1 Candidatus Omnitrophota bacterium | reverse complement strand
TATAACCGATCTCAAAAAGGACCGCCGGGATTAACGTATTTTTCACCACAAAAAAACCTGACGATCTGCTGCCGCGATTTAAGGCGTTGGTCTCTTTTGAAGTTTTACCGATAACCCTCTGGGCGATTTCATAGGAGTCTTCCAGTTTAAGGGCATACAACATATCGGAAATAATTTTTTCCGGCACCGGCCGTTCACCGGAAATATCCAAATGTTTGAATAACTCCTGTTCATTTATTTTTAACTGCGTTAAATCTGTCTCGCTGTCTATTTTGCGCGGATAATAAATTTCCAGGCCGCGCGTCTTTTTCGATTTCGTCGCGTTGGCATGAATGCTTAAAAAAAGATCCGCGTTTAAACGGGTCGCCATCTGGGTCCGTTCCTGAAGGGAAATGAATTCATCAGCGTCGCGCGTCATCAAGACATGAAAACCCATCGCCTCAAGCTTGACCTTTAACTTCTGGGCAATATCAAAAACAATGTCCTTCTCAATAATTCCGCCAATTCCCTGCGCGCCGGGATCTTTTCCGCCATGGCCGGCGTCGATCATGATATTTTGGAATTTCCCTTCGGCTAAACGCGGCCAGGCACCTCGCACTTTTTTCGGCTCTTCCTGGCTCCAAACCCGTCTGATAAAATCCGGCGGAACAAGGATGGTATTGTTTTTACGTTCCACCTTCGAACTAAGTAAAATTTGTTTGTCTCCAACCAACACCAATTTACTGCCGATCATGGCTTTGGATGGAACCCCCTGGCTGGAAAATGTGAATACCTGCGATGTGCTGTCCCATTGCCAAGGAATATTGCGCTGTTCACAAATGTACTGCAGAGAATTTTCCGGAATGGCTATTTGGACATATCCGCGGTTTCCGTTGCAGCCGGCTAAAGCCATCAAAAACAAACAACACAAAATATTTTTCCAGGACCACGGCATATCGTTGATGTCACGCCTCCGCGTGATGAAAATTTTTTATTTCTTAGATTCTTCCGGAGCTGCTGTTTCTAAAACCCTGGGCGTCATAAAAATAATGACTTCTGTTTTCTGGACATGATGTGTGTACGTCCGAAACGCCATTCCCAAGAAAGGCACATCTCCCAAAAAAGGAATTTTCTTTGTTACCTTGGATTTCTCTTCCCTGATTAACCCGCCGATCACAATCGCCAGGCCCTTCTTTAATTCCAATACCGTCTGCGCTTGAGTTGTCTCAACAACCGGAGGAGTAACGCTTCCCGTGCCCGGAAGGCTCGCGGAAACAGAACTGACTTGCGGACGAATGGTAATAGCCATCGACCCGTCGGCATGAACCGCAGGCGTGACAAAAAGCTTAACCCCCATATCCACAAATTCAGTTACCCGCGTTTGGCCTTCTGTAGCGCTATCCGACGGATTCGACCCAGACGCATAAGGCTGATTGCCTCCCACCAGAATACGCGCCTCTTTGTTATTATTCGTCACAACGCTGGGGCTCGACAGGACATCCACTTGACCGACCGTTTCCAAGGCTTCCATTAAAATGGAACAATCTTCTTCGGCAATGGTCCCGATGCTTAAGCGCTCATTTTTGTTTTTGTCAGAAGTCCGGGAAACCACTTCCGTCATGTTTAAACTTTTGTAATCGGAAACAATGGCTTCCCAATCAACGCCGGTGCGATGTTCATCATTCAGGGCAACCTGGACTATTTTGGCTTCAATGCTGACCTGTCGGTCCCGCCGGTCAATGGCATTGACGATTTTACGGATTTCTTCAATCTTGGCAGACGTGTCGGTCACGATGAGTTTATTCGACTGCTCGTCAAACTTAACCCGACCGGTATTCTTAGTCAGCACGCCCTCAACCTTTTGACTTAAATCCGCCGCTTTGGCAAAACCAAGTTCGAAGACCATGGTGAAGCGCTGAACATCCATTTCTTTAATGAGCGCCGACATTTCATCGATTTTGGAAGGCTGGTCGATTAATACCAGAGCCTTGGGTTTCTCCATGGAAAATATTTTTCCGTCGGATGATTTTATCTCTCCTAAAGAAGCCCGCGCGTCCGCGGGGTCAGCAAAAGAAAGAGGGACAATTCTGGTCTGGATCTCTTCATTAAATGAGCGGGAATATTTCTGCTGAAAATTCTGGGCGGACATGACACGGATAACGCCTTCTTCCTCGGCAAAGGCCAGGCCGTTGGAATCAAGCATAACCCGAAGCGCGTCTTTGGCATCAATATCTTTAAGATGAACCGTCACTTGGCCGGAAATATTCGAGTCAGCCTCGATGTTTAAACCGGATTTCGCGACAATGACATCAAGCGCTTCAAAAATGTCTTTTCCATCGATATCCAACTCTGCAATCACCGAAGATTGAACTCTACTGGCGCTGTCCGTCGCTGGAGAATCTTCAGCCCGAAGCGGATTAGTTCCAAACGCAAGGCTCAGCATGAACAGCATCCACCCGCAAAAATAAATACCTGTTAATTTCTTCACTCTTTTACGTTTCCCATTTCATGGTATTAACAATTTTTCCGTCGAAATTTCCGGCAAACAGACAGTTCAAAATAGTCAAACCGCTAGCTTTTCACCAGCAAACTTTTAATCTCACTTAACGTCTTGTCGCGTGTCTGCAAAGATTTAATCTTCTGGATGGTTTTTAGTGAACCGTCATCAAAATAACGGAATCGTGTTTCCGGGCTGCGTCCAAATTCTTTGAGAAGTCCGATGCGCAGGTAATATTTGATGGTATGCGTGGTCAATCCGCTGATGCGCGCCAGGTCTTTAATCAAATAAACATTTCTCATAATACTTCCAAATTTCGCAGGGATAAATCATTCAAATTTCTTACTCTCCAAGTAGGGAGTATCTGATAAATGGCTTTTTTTGTCAAGCCGATTTTCTGACGGTGCGTGACGGGTTTTAGGACGGAAGCGCTTGGCCTTGCCGAACTATCTTTGTGATAAAAAACCCTTCCATCAATTCCGTTGGTAAAACACGAAAACAATTTAGTACCTGTTCGTTGTAAATTCTTTTTTCCCATTCCATAACCGCGGGATAGCGTTTGACATTGTCCATTTCAACAGGAATTACTTGAAGCTGATCAGGCAATTTGCGCAATACCCAGTCCACCACCGCCTCATTTTCTTCAGGAGCAAACGTGCATGTCGAATAAACCAAAACCCCGCCCGGCTTTAAAAGCCGGCAGGCATTTAACAAAAGCCCTTTTTGTTTGTGGGCCATTTCCTGAATCTTGCGTTTGCTCCAGTAACCAATTGTTTTCGGGACAGAAGGGTTAAATCTTGATTCCGAGGAACACGGCGCGTCCACTAAAATCCGGTCAAATAACAAATCGCCCGAGCGAAACCGCCTGCCATCCAAGCACTTGGCCTCCACAAGGTCAGCCCCTAAAAGCTGGAGCACAGACTTCAAACGGTAAAAACGTCCCCGCACGGAATCAACCGCCACGATCTTGCCTTGATTGTTCATATGCGCCGCTATTTGTGACGTCTTACTTCCGGGCGCGGCGCATAAATCCAAGACAGCTTCGCCCGGCTGAGGATCCAGCACATGCACCGGCAGCATGCTGGACAAACTCTGCAGATACCATTGCCCGTTACAAACCTCATCCAGGCGGGACATCTCCTGTGGCGTTGGATGGCCAATGATCCAGCTATAATTTCGGATCATTGCCTTTTCAGCTGGGATATGACGAGACGCAAAGACTTTTTGCGCCTCCTCTGGATTAGCTTTTAAAGAATTCACCCGGAGGCTTATCCGTTTCTCGGCATGAAACGCCGCAATAACATCCGGGTATAATTCTTCGCCCACGATTTTTTTTAAACGTTCAAGAAATAATTCCGGCAGCACCTGTCGCGCACTCCATTTCAAAAATATTTTTTGAAAAACAAACAATTGTTTCCAAAAGTTTTTTATACTATACTTTAGTTACTCATTGATATGAATAAAAATTACGCCCAATCCATCCTTGAATTAATCGCCATGATCATGTTTGTGGCGGCAACCATTTTTATTGCCGGTCCCACCATCATCCGCGGCATCAACGCGCACTTTAAAATTTGGGATGATTCTGTCCAGGATTCCTACAAAGATCCTTTGAAACAATCGCCGCCTATTAATTTACCCTCAGATTGTATCTGCGACCCTCCCATAGGCGGCCTCGGCCAGCGGTGCAACGCGTCTCCTTGCGGGCCAACAGAACGACTAGAAACGACTCTTTGTAATCCTGTGGGCTGCGGTGCCGCGTTGGGAATTCCCGAATCCATTTGCTTACCTGATTCTGCCTGTTGCGACAAATACGTAGACACGGCACTTTGCGGACTAGGCGGCCCGCCGCCGGATTGTCCTATTACAGAAAGAATCACGCAAAGACCCTGCGGAGAAGGAGCCACCCAAACAAGCTGCCGGGTGGATATCCCTGGATGTACTCCCCGCTGCATCGGAACATATTATCCCAATGAAGCCGCGGCCGCGGCCGACCCAACTGTACCTGTCATTTGTCCCGGAGATGATACTGGCCTGGCAGGACCGTGGGTTCGATATCCCGGCGGTGTTGGCGTCAATACAACTTTAGTCGGGCAGGGTGTCGGCGCATGCGCCTCTCCGCCCAATCCTAATCCAACCAATAAATGTGATACGTATTGTTCAAACGGTTACATACCATGGGGAGCGGGCTGCGCGCAAATTTTCTCCTGTTCTGACGGCGTCAAAAACGGAACAGAAACCGGCATTGATTGCGGCGGTTCTTGCCCCCCTTGCACAACCTGCCATTGTCGTGAAGTTGGAATTGGAGGAACTGCTGGATGCGATACATATTATGCTTGCGTTCAATCTTTCGATGAATGTACTGCGTTGCAAAACCCTGGTCCATGTTCACAATTCGGTAGTCCATGTATTGCTACGGCCTTGCAAATGAGTGGAACTCCGGCTGATGATCCAATTCCCTGTCCAGGACCTGTTTGCGGCACCAATGTTATCCGACCAACTCCGAATTGCTGCAGCGGAAATGCGCGTTATTCCTGCAACGCTTGCGGCAACCAGCAGATTAATGACGTCGATGGGATTTGTCTTTAATCCCCCGAAGATCTTCAAAGTTAAAAAAATCAGCATCGACTGCGGAAAGAAATACCTTGCCAAACGGCAAATGGATTTTCGTTTGTTATCCACTGGTCCAACCATTAATGTATATCGGAAAATATTTCTGAATCCAAAATACCCAGAAAATCGTGGCGGCCGTTTATTTTTTACTTCATCTCTATGATTGATGACCTACAACCGCAGCAGATGACACAAAATTATCAAGCTTGTTTCTTCATCTTCTCTAATTTATAATTGAAACCAGTTATATCCGCATGTCACGTGCTGAGAAATCTTTTTCTTCTCTGAGATAAGAATTTTAAATTCGTTTTTATTTCACGAACAACAGACATTAAAAAGTCATATCATGCCCCTTCGACCAAACCGCGCGCAATCTATCAATGAAATTATCGTCATCATCATCGGGGCTTCCATTTTACTTTTTGCCATTGGGACCATGATTCACCGCGGGATCTCGGCTGACGTTAAAAAAATGAGCGAAACATTGGCTGATTCGACCAATACTCTTAAAGCGCCGAAACCGGAAGCTTTACCTGAATGCACCTGTAACCCGCCTCAAGGATCCAGCGGTTGGCATTGCGGCCTTTCCCCGTGCGGGATTACGGAACGGTTGATAACCACCGCATGCGTTCCAGCGGGCTGCGGCGCCCCCCAGGGAATCAAAGAACAGGAATGCGTGCAAGACTCTCAATGCTGTGATGAAGAGTTTCGAGACACCGACTACTGCGGCACGGGCGGCGCCACGCCGGACTGTCCCATTGGTTCAAGAATCACGCAAAAAAAATGCGGGCTTGAAAACTTTTCGTATGAGTGCAGACCCGATTTAGAAAGTCCGGAATTAGACGGCTCGCCTTCCTGTCAGCCCAAATGTCTTGGAAACTTCTCATCCAATGAAGCGGCTGCCATCGCCTTCCCCAACAAACCCATTATCTGTCCGGGTGATGATGCTGATCTGGAATCAAGCCCCGGACCTTGGGTTAGAGAAAGCTCAAGCCTTTTCATACAAAGTAAAATTCTAGGAAGCGGGGTCACGGCCTGCAATCATGAAACAAATATAACTCCCGACGGAAAATGCGAACTTTACTGCTTAAACGGCTACAAAGCCAATCCAAACAGCCTGAGCTGTGATCCTATTTCCTGCCAAAAAGATCCCGTGATTCTCAACGCGGTCATAAGCAACGAAGAGCTGCTTCAAGATACAACCCAAACTTATCAATACACAATCCCTAAAATCTGCCCGCTGTCTAGTGATGATTCGTATGTGACGTTTAACTTGATTTTAGGAGAAGCAACTGTTGATTTGTGGAATAACGCGACGTCCAACTGGGACAGTCTTTCAACGTCGGGAGACAACAACAGCCTCTTTGAATCAATCAAACTATATCCCTTAACTTCCGACGGCAAATATTTCGCCAACAGTCAAATCAAATGGAGAATATCCCAAGCCTCCGGCGACAAAGACAATTACTTCGCCAAAATTACCGCCGTTGAATGCGATCACCCTGCCCTGCCGCAACATTTTACCGTCCAGAGTTCAAATGAAACATTAACTAAGGACACCGTGCTCGTGCGTTCCTATCAAATTCCCAAAGAATGCAGTCCCGTCAATGAAAGCTCACAAATCTCGGTCGACGTCCAATTGATTAACGCCACCTTGCAGGTTTTTGACGTGACCGCTAATACTTGGACCGAGGTCGCGACATCAGGAATCAACAATCAGCAATTCTTGTCGCTCAAATATCATCCCCTCGGACTTGAGAATCGATATTTTAATGAAGACTTGATAACTTGGAGAATTTTAAAAACCCGCGCCAGCGAAAATAATTTTCAAGCAGGCATTTCCGTCGCGGACTGCAATATCAGCATGTGTTCCGGCGTTCCCAAAGAAAGCTGGGTCAACGTCATGAGCTCAACATCCTCCTGCTCTCCTGTATGCGCTTCCGTCGGCATGAAACCAGGAATTTCTCCCGAGGGCATGTCCTGCGCGTCCGGCGAAAACCGACCGATGTCCGGCACTGGCATCATCAGTTACGCCCATGACTGCGCAAGCGGCCTGGGATGCAACGGCAATATGTCGGGAACAACTCAAACCCACTTATCCGACGTGAATTGCTACCGCGATGGACAAGCCGAAGACGGCCAATTGACCGACATGACGGTCGCGTGTTACTGCGCTCAATAAAATAATTATCAAAAAATTGATTAACGTTCTAACAGAATGGAAGAAATTTCTTCGAGGGTGGTGATGCCTTTTTTTACTTTTTCTATGGCATCGGTGGCAAGCGCGCGCGTGCCGTGCTTGATAGCTGTTTGGGCGAGCTCCGCGCTGGATGAACCTCTGACGATGGCTTCGCGGATATCATCATTAAAAACAACAATTTCAAAAATACCCGTCCTGCCGCGATAACCAGTCCCGCGGCAATATTGGCATCCTTGTCCTTTATAGACGACGATTTTCAAATCACCAGGCGCTTCCTGGGCGTAATCGATATAAGTCACTTCACTTTCAGCGGAACGTTTAACTGGATTAAGCGCAAGTGATTCAGGATTTAAACCATAGACCTGTTTTAACCGGCTTATCTGCTCAGGCGTGAGTGTATACGCCGCCTTGCAGTGTTCACAGATCATCCTCACAAGTCTTTGAGCGACCGCCCCGATCAATGAATACGAAACCATATACGGGTCAAGCCCCATGTTAATTAGCCGGGTGACTGTGCCGATAGCGCTGTTGGCATGAAGGGAACTGATGACCAAATGCCCGGTCATGGAAGCGCGCATCGCGATCTCAGCCGTTTCATGATCCCGCATCTCTCCAACCAAAATGATATTCGGATCTTGACGGAGAACGGCTTTTAACCCTTCCGCGAAATTGAAATCAGATTTAGTTTTGATATCGCATTGATTGAGCCCCGTTATCTGATACTCAACAGGGTCTTCCAAAGTGATGATATTGATTTTGGGCGAATTGACTTTATTTAACAGCGCGTATAAGGTGGATGTTTTTCCGCTTCCCGTCGGTCCGGTCACCAAAAGCAGGCCGTGTTTATAATGCATCAGCCGCGTTATCCGCGCCAGATCATAAGGATCAAGACCCATACTCTCAAGCTTCATCTGCCCGACACTTTCGCTTAAAATTCGGATGGCCATCTTTTCACCCGTGACCGTTGGAAATGTTGAGATTCTAAAATCAAAATGTTCCGCGCCGATTTTTTGGTTGAACCGCCCATCGAGCGATTTGCGTTTGGCCATGGTATCCGTCGGAAGCTGCGCCATAATCTTAATGCGCTGTAAAACAGCGATGTCCGGGTCTTTAAAACTCAGCGTTTCATAAAGCTCCCCGTCAATCCGGTATCGGACCCGCAGCCCGCTTAGATCCGGCTCGATATGAATATCACTGGCGCGCTCCAGAATGGCCTGTTCCAAAATAAGATCAACAACCTGGCTGGTGATGGGATTTTTGTCGGCGGATTTATCCGACGAAGCTATGCCCCAGCGGTTTTTCTTATCTGCGCTTTGGGCAATGAGGGAGTCAAATCGATTTTGTAATTCACTCATACGTATTGGACGGACTGACTATGTCTTTAAATGGACTCAAATCTGATAGGATATTTTTATATGATAGAGCCCAAAGACACAACAACTTTATCAAGTTTTATCCATACCCCCAAAAGATAAGAATCAACAAACAATTAGATGGTCAAATTATTCGGCCGGGTGAGGGAGTTTGACATTGACTTATAACTTTATATTTTTTAACCAACTAATGTTCTGCCGATACCATTCGACCGTGCGATTAATACCTTCGTGAAGATCAATTTGCGGTTCCCAGCCGAGCAATTCCTGCGCTTTAGAAATATCCGCCCATGTCGATTTAATATCCGCTTTAGGAAAAGCAAATTCACGTCGCCGGGATTTTTTGCCAAGAGCTTTTTCGATAACACCAATCATATAATTCAGCGAATACGGTTTAGCCCCGCCGCCCAGATTAATCACCTCATAGCCCACGCGTTTTAACGACTTGATGGTTCCAAGCGCAATGTCGTCGACATAGGTAAAATCCCTGGCCTGCAGTCCGTCGCCATAGACATCCATCGGGACGCCTTCATCAATCCACTTGATAAAACGAAAAACACTCATATCCGGCCGGCCCGCCGGGCCATAAACCGTGAAATAGCGCAAAACCGAAATATCAATTCCGTAATGAAAATGATAAGTAAAACAGGCCATTTCAGCTGCTTTTTTACTGGCCGCATAAGGTGAAATCGGAGTGTTGACCGGAAGGTCCTCCTGAAAAGGCATTTTCTGTCCGGCATACAAGGAAGATGTTGATGCCAGCACAAATTTTTTAACAGAATTGATTTTACACAAATCCAAAAGATTTAACGTCCCCATCATGTTGGTTGAAAAATAAATGTGCGGGTCAACCAAACTATAGCGCACCCCCGCCCGCGCCGCTAAATTAACCACCGCGTCATACCCTTTGGACCTAAATAATTCCGCAAGCGCCTTGCGGTTTTCAATATCAATCCGGTGGAACTGAAATTTTTTATATTTCTTCAGGATATTGAGCCGATATCTTTTAAGAGTTGTATCGTAGTAATTATTCATACTGTCGATTCCAACGACTGTATGTCCTTCACTAAGCAGAATCTCAGCTGTTTTAGCGCCGATGAATCCTGCTGAACCGGCAAGCAAAATTCTTTTCATAGGAACAGTTCCTTTACCCTCGTAATCGTTTGTGTCATTATATCTCTTAATCGTTGGCAGGCCGTCAAACCTGTTGACCTTGACCGTTATGGGTTATACTATATTGTGAATTTTATCAAAATTGGAGGCTATTATGAATTATCTCTTCATCTGTTTAATGCTATTGACGCTCACGGCCGTCCCTGTATTTGCCGAAGAATATTCGTCTGAACAAACAACAACCTCTTTAGAGAATACAACCACCCCGGAATCCTTGACCAATGAAACCAAGGACACCGCCGCAACAAATCAAAATACCAAACCAAGAATGACAAAACCCAAAAACAAGTGGGATTTTTCAGATCACAAAGAAGATAAAGCTAAAAAGAACTCCAGCGACCAAAATAAATCAACCAGGAACAAAAACAATAAACGAAAAAAATTTACCAACCCTGAAAAGAAATGGGCTGATACCGACACCGAAACAACACATAAATCACTGACAACAAATAACACCCGAACAATCAAATACCCGAAACAAAAATAGATCTTCGTTGCGAATTAATACTTTCAAAACGAGAAAAACTTAAACGATCTGATCGCCCCAAGCAGCATATCCAATTTTAAGATCGGAAGGATACTGGAATAGCTATCCGACCACACTGGGAACGATTCAAGCGATCCATCGACAACCGCCTTGAAACCTTTGTCTTGCGTCAAATGTTTATACACATCCCGATTCCACGTCAGAACCACCCACAATGACCGCAGATTAAAACCTCCGTCGGGAACATCTTTTGAAACCGCATAGGCTCCGAGATGTTTTGCCACGCGGGCCAGAACCGGCTCAATATTTAGATACCGGTTGGTGGCATGAAACATAATCATGCCGTTATCTGCCAGTCGCGCGCGGTATTTCGCAACCACATCTTTGTTGACGAGATGGACCGGAATGGAATCACCGCCAAAGGCGTCCACGATGATGGCGTCATAAATTTTTCGGGCGTCTTTCTCCATGGAAATACGCGCATCGCCGAAAATAAAACGATTGTGCGACGCGGAAATATCTATGTACGTAAAATATTTTTTAGCGATTTTATAGACGTCAGGATCCAGTTCAAAAAAATCATACGCCTGAGCGGGATTGCCGTAGGCTGCAAGCGTTCCGGCCCCCAAACCAATTAACGCGACATTTTTAAACGTTGATTGATTTTCAATCATCAATTCACCGACGGGTGACATCGGACTGTAATAACCCAAAGGTATTTGCCGGTAATTGCCTTCCAAAAGCTGAACCCCGTGCAAGGTGGTCCCATGCAAAAAAGTCCTCATCTGGGTTCCGTTATAAACTTCATAAATTCCATAATAATTACGCATTTTATAAAGAAAATCATGCCGCTTGTACAAAGTTTCAAGATTTGAAGACGCACAGGCAATAACCAAAATACCAACTGCCATGGCCCAACGTGATTTGTCTAACTCGGTTGTCACCCACCAGACAGCCAAGACTAGAATTGCTATACCGACGAGGCTGTAATGCACAAACACTTTCGGCCAGACAATCAAAAGAAGGGCCCATCCGGCCATGGCGATGACCGTTAAGAATGTTTCCTTCTTCGCGCGCTTATCAAAAATCCGGACCGCGGCAATCAAAACCAGTCCGATTAAATATTCAAAAGTGTTAATCGAAATAAGAGGAACAACCCAGCTGGTTAAAAAACCGCCGAGAAAACTTCCCAAAGAAATAGCCACATAAAATACTGCCAGCGACCGGTGCGATTTTGGCTTGTGCGCCATGAGCTGATGCTGACAATACATGCACAGCAAAAACAACGAACAGCACAAAAGAATGACCGAAATAATGGCTGGAAATATCGATTGCTGGACGATAAAAAACAGCATCGCGCTTAAGCCCAAAATAACCGGAATCCCTTTAACAATCCATTGGGGGCACCAAGGCTTTGCCTTAAAGTTCAGCACAAACGCAGCCAGATAAATACCCAAAGGTATAATCCAAAATAATGGAACCGGGGTTACTTCATAGGTCATGATGTTTGTGACCGACAAAAACATCACAACCCCTCCCGCTCCCAACAACAGCCATCGAAGGACATCCGTCCGCGTGACGACACCCGATAGATCCTCGTCATTTTTAGAAGCCTCATCTTTGACAGCAATCCAAAAATAAGCCAGGACATTAAGAAGCGCGAAT
>JAHFGF010000175.1 GCA_023247595.1 Candidatus Omnitrophota bacterium | reverse complement strand
AGAATTATTCAAGTGAACAACATTGATTTTTTTCGTTTGACCAATGTTTTGCCAGTATTGATAAGCCATTTTGATTGCGATCTCAACGGCCGTTGAACCGTTATCGGAATAAAAAACTTTTTGAAGCCCTTTAGGAACAATCGAAATCAATTGTTCCGCGAGCTTGACCGCCGGCACATTGGAAAGCCCCAAAAATGTGGAATGGCTGATTTGATCAACCTGACGTTTGACGGCGTCATCCAACTCTTTACGGCGATGGCCATGGACATTCACCCACAGGCTTGAAACACCGTCGATATATCGCTTGCCATCGGTATCAATCAAGTACGAACCATCGCCGCGCTCAATCACCAGCGGCTCTTCTTTGGTCCATTGTTTCATTTGGGTAAAGGGATGCCAGACGAACTGCTGATCTAACGACCTGAGTTTAGTGGTATGTGGTAAGAGGTAAGTGGTAAGTAGAGGTTTTAAATTGATGTATCCTCTCACCTGCCGCAGAATATTGTCGCTATCAAGGCGTTTTAAATAGGGGACGGTGCCCAAGACTGGAACTCTGCTTAACTTTTTAATTTCATCCGGATTGGTTTTCTCTGGGATGCCTTTGGGTTTTGGCGTTGTTTGGCTAAAGATGATCCCGCGCACGGGTATTCCACGGCCACGCGCTTGTTCAACGGTCAAAAGCGTGTGATTAATTGTGCCCAAACCTAGACGGGAAACAATGATCAATTCGGCATTAAGATCCCGGACAAGATCCGCGACAAAATAATCTTGAGCCAACGGCACCATCAAACCGCCGGCACCTTCGATTAACATCACATCATGACGGGCCTTTAGTGTTTCAAACGCGTCCAGGATTTTTTGAGGGTCAACCTTCATCTTCCGGCGGGAAAAAGCCAAGTGCGGCGAAAGCGGCTCAGGAGCAAAACATGGATTAATTAAATCCAAAGAATCGTTAAGATTGAGAACTTTTCTCAAGAATGCCGCGTCATCACCCGCGCATTGAACCGGCTTCATAACCCCGACGCGCAGACCTCGTTTCTGTAACAATAAACCAAGGGCTGCGGTCACAATTGTTTTACCAACTCCGGTATCCGTTGCTGTGATAAATATGGGCCGTTTCATGTAGCCCCACGGGCAAGCCCGTGGTTCCTTTCTAATTAACCCCTCGCATCCCCGCTTGAAGATTTCCCTGCCTTGCCGGAGGCAGGTTCGAAATATTCTACGCATGCTTCGGGGTTATCCACACTTACCTCTTTAGGGGCGAAATCCGCCGAAGTGCCACGACTTTTAGTCGTGATTGAACGCGGACTAAAAGTCGTGGTATTTTGACGCAGGCGGATAAAATACGCTCTGCGTTACAGCTGCCCTTTGATTTTGGCGTATAAAAATTTCACGGCCGCATCCAGCTGTTCTCTATTGCCCATCAACAAAATAACGTCTCCGGGAACAAGGACCGTAATTGGCGAAGGATTGATGATGGCCCGTTGGTCGCGGTAAACAGCGACGATGGTTACACCGGTTTGTTCTCTTAATCCCAAATCTTTAATCAGGCAATTAATTTTTGTTTCATGGACCGGCAGCAAAAAGTCCTGCGTCTCAACGCCCCAAGGATATTTCGTCTGGATCAAACGGACCAATTCATCATGGGTCTCTTCCACCTGGGATTCGGAAAGATTATCGTTTTCAAAAAAATTAAGCACCTTATTTTCAATCTTCGCGTGCATTTTTCTGACCGCCCCCCAAACAACAGACGCGGATAAAAACAAAATCCCAAGGACAATGTATCCAACCGGAATCTTCGGCATAAACATCGGCGTTATCATGAGCATGAGCAATCCAAAGACAAACACTCCCGCAAATCTCAAGACATGATGAAGGGCATTTTGAGCTTCTGCTCCGTCGGTTGAATTTTTGTGCGTAATAAACGGCTGTAAAAACGTCTGCCATAAAATAGCGTCCAACGCGTAAAACAATCCCAGTAAAAATGGCAGCATCACAACCACCAGGATTATCTGTCCCAAATCTGGAGGGATTGAAAACGTCTCAAACACGCCGGGCGCAATGCGCATGGCGCCGAAAATGGAAAGCAGATAAAAAATAATGCGCGGCAAATAAATTTTGAGATTATTAAAGAAGATTGGCTTTCGGCTGCGGCTCCCCTGCGCGAGATGAATTTTCTCAATCCATCCGCTGTACAATCCGGCAAACGTAACGACCGGTTTAGGCATAAGCCGGAAAACCAGCCGTGTTATCGGTTCTGCATACTTCATTAAAAATGGTGTTGTGAGCGTTGTCAGGCTTGAAACAGCAACCGCGATTGGAAAAATAAATGAACTGGTCGCCCGGGAAACTTCGCCCATTTGGGCGATGATAAAAGAAAACTCACCGATTTGCGCTAACCCAAGTCCGACCCGAAGCGCTGTCGCCGGATTATTTCCCGTCAGAAACGTCGCAAAGGAACAGCTGAAAACTTTGGCAACAATCGTAATGACCGTGATGATAAAAATCGGAACCATGAATTGCACAAAAATATGCGGATCAAACAACATGCCGATTGAAACAAAGAACACCGCCGTAAACATATCTTTAATGGATTCAAAATGACGGATAATAAATTTCGCCTGCGGTGTTTCCGCCATGACCGCGCCAATCAAGAAAGCACCGAGCGCGACGGAAAATCCAAGTTTAGCCGCCAGCAATGATACGCCAAAACATAAACCCAGAACAGCGATGATCATCATCTCCGAGCTCTCAAACGAATAGACATAACGCAACAACCTGGGCACAATGAGCGCGCCTAAAAATAATACCCCGCTTATAAACGCCCCGACCTTCAGCAAATCCGTGACAGCGGAACTGAATGAAAACTGCCCGGTTGATGCCAACCCCGAAAGCACGGCGATAATCACAATCGCCAAAATGTCTTCAATAACGAGGATGCCGAGAATAATCTGAGCAAATTTCTCCTGCAGCTTTTTAGAATCCATCAATATCTTGGCAATAATGGTCGTACTGGAAATCGATAGGATGGCCCCCAAAAACAGGCTGTCCATATAAGACCAGGAAAAGGATTTTCCGACGGAAAAACCAATCCAGAACATCAAAAGGATTTCCATCGTAGCCGCGGCAAATGATACCAGGCCGACTTTGAGAAGTTTGGTAAGACTAAATTCCAAGCCGATGCCGAACAAAAGAAAAATAACGCCCAATTCAGACAACGTTTCAATGCTTTGAATATTAGTGACAAGCGGAAAAGGCGGCGTATGCGGCCCGACGATGATGCCGGCAATGATATATCCAAGCACAACCGGCAGACGCAGCTGGTGAAAAATAACCGTAACAATAGCGCTGACCGCCATGACCACGGCCATATCCTGCAGGAATGTTACGTTATGCATATTCACCTCATGAAGTCCCACGGGCATTCCCGTGGGACGGAATCCTGAGAGAAGCACCACGGCCATGGCCGTGGTGCGAATCGAAGGATCAATGAATTAAGAAAATTATTTCTGCACGCGCAGCCAGATAATTTCAAACGTCACACAAATACCTTCGAAATACGGATACTTTAATTTATAAATTTTATCTATCTTCGCAAGCATCTGTTTTCCTAAAATCACATCCTTGTTGA
>JAHFGF010000031.1 GCA_023247595.1 Candidatus Omnitrophota bacterium | reverse complement strand
AAAATTGCATCATTTTCGGTATTACTTTAGTTTTGATGGACCGTTTTAATCCGGTTGAATTCCTGCGCAACATTCAGCAATACAAAATTACGTGTTTTCACATTGTGCCTGCCATGTATACCGCGATTCTTTCATTGAAAAATTTAGAGAAATTTGATTTGTCCTCATTGCGCTGGGCTGTTGTTTTTGGAGCGCCCAGTTCGTCGGAAATTTTGGAACGGTTCCATCAGTATTGTCCGAACGCTAAACTGTTAAACGGTTGGGGAATGACCGAGACCTGTCCGCCTAATACGGTCACTCCTTTAGGCAGTACAAAAATTGAAAGCGTCGGAAAAGTTTCACCGCTTTGTGAAATGAAAATATTTGATGAAACAGATCATGACCTGCCCAATGGCCAGGTCGGTGAAATTGTGATCCGTGGCTGGATAGTGATGGATGGTTATTATAAAGATCCCGAAACAACCAAGGCATTAATGACCAACGGCTGGTTTCACACCGGCGATTTGGGAAAATTTGACAATGAAGGTTATTTGTACATCGTCGGACGGAAGAAAGAAATGATTAAAGTTGCCGGACAAATCGTCTATGCCCCTGAAGTTGAAGCGGCTTTTTATAAACATGAGGAAGTTTTAGAGGCGGCTGTCATTGGGGTGACAGATGCCATGCGCGGTGAAGTCGTTAAGGCGTTTATTGTATTAAAACCGGAATCGACAATGACCGCGGAGGAACTGCGGTATTTTGCAAAGGACCATTTGGCAAATTTTAAGGTCCCGCAAGTTGTTGAATTGCGAGATGCCTTGCCAAAGAATCGCACCGGCAAAATTGATAAAGAATTATTAAAACAAACATTAACGGTCAGTTAACGAAAGGGTTTTTATGCCGACACAAACAGAAATTATGCAACGCGATATTCATATGACAGGAAAAGATTTGATGGGAATGGTTCAGCTTCGTCCTCAGGACGTCGGGAAATACGCCATTGTGCCCGGGCCTAAAGAACGTTTGGATGGACTTATGAAAAAAATTGAAAGTCCCGTTAAGAATTTTTCCTTTATGGAATACACCATGTATACGGGCACTTATGCGGGGGTTAAAGTCACCGGCATTAACGGCGGGCGCTTCGCGGCGGATACGTCCATTACGACGGAAATTCTCTGTAATGCCCAGGTTAAATGTTTAATTCGGATTGGCAGCTGCGGCGCGTTAAGCAGTGATGTTAAAATTGGAGATTTGATTGTTGCCACAGGATGCGTCAGAGGAGACGGCGTAACGCCTTATTATGTCGGACAGGATTTCGAAACTAAACCGGATGCGGCCCTTACACAAACCATCACAAAAATTGCTCAACAAGCAGTTGCTCCGATGGGCAATAAAGTTCATGAAGGAAAAGTCTGGACAACTGATGCGATTTTACGGGAAACCAAGGAGCATGTGAATAAGGCCATTTCTCAAGGAGCCATTGGCGTGGACATGGTTTCATCAGCCTTTTTAACAATCGCCCAACTTTATAAAATCCCGGCGGTGTCCATTCTTGCGGTTAGCGACAATATCATGACCGGTGAAATGGGTTTTATGAATCCGGATTATTACATGTCGGAAGGCGCGCTTATTACGATTGCGTTGGAATTAATTAAGAAACTTGAAAGCAAATAAGAAAAAGACCGAAGACAAATAGTCTATGGTCTTAGGTCTTTAGTCTTCAGTCACATCTAATTATGAAAACATCCGAATCACCATTATTTTGGCCGGCGTATATTAAGGATAAAGTTTTATTTGTCTTGGATGAGACTTTAATTCCTGCCAAGGTCAAATATATTCCTGTTAAAAATACGGCAGAAGCGGTCAAGGTCATTCGTGACATGAAAACCCGCGCCTTTGGGCAATTTCTCGTCGTATTAAATACGTTTTTGATTGAGTTGGAACGAAATACTGCTGATAAGCAATTGGTGCAAATGGTTGAAAACACCGCCAAAGCGCTTAATGCCAGCCGTCCGACGTTTCCGTTTTCTGATGTGACCTCCATTGTAGTCGGCTGGGCGCATAAGGCAGCTAAGGAAAATATCGACATCCGCGGCTATCTTGAAAAGCATATCTCAGGTTTTATTAAAGGGATTCGTTTTCGACGTCTGGAAAGGGTTTCAAAAATCGCTGCCATGATTCAGGATGGTGATAGCATTTTGACGCATTGCAACGTCAGCGGTGAGTTGGCTATGGCCGCGGCACTGTGCAAACAGGAAAATAAAAATATAAAATTTTTTGCCACCGAAACCAGGCCGTATTTTCAAGGCGCGAAATTAACAGCATGGGAATTAAACGCGGTGGGAGCTCAAGTGACCTTGGTTTCGGATAATGCCGTTGCCTCATTAATGAAGGAAGGGCTTGTTAACCGTGTCATCATCGGGTCGGATCGTTCCTGTGCCAACGGTGATGTGGCTAATAAAATTGGCAGTTATCAAATTGCTGTTTGCGCTAAAGAATTCGGAGTACCCGTTTGTGTGCTGACGCAGCCGTCCAATACCATTAAAAAAGGAAGCGATATTCCCATTGAATTGCGCGATGCCAAAGAATTATTAAATTATGAAGGCAAGAAAATCCACGCCGGAACCGTAAATGGTTTTTATCCCGGATTTGATGTGGTGCCGCATGAACTTATCAGCCAAACAATTTCCATTCAGGCGGGGGCGTAAATTGTCAAAAGCCGGCATGACAAAATCACAGACATTTAAAAAACGGTCCATCCGGTTAGTTCACGGGATTTTTGATGAGGGTGTTTTAAAATCCTTTAAAAAAAGCGAACCTTATTTTGTGATGGAAGGGCGTCCGGATTTGCTTTCTTCTCAGACTACGATCAAGACTTTGTCCAAAAGTAAAATTATTCCCACCATCATTGCCGATAATATGGCGGGATTTTTGTTTTATAAGGATTTGGTCAAAGAGGTTCGTCTTTCGTATCAATATGACGATGATTCCGGCGCGTTATGTGATATTGGGTCTTTAATTTTGGGAGTGTTAGCGAAAACGCATGGAGTTCCGGTTTATCTTTACAAAGGGCCTTTGCGACGACGTTTCTTGGCGCCGGAGGAAGATGTTTTGAAATTTAATGGTAAGGCCGTAGCCGCGAAGGATACGCGCGTTTACGGTCCTTTGGTCGAATGGTTGGCAAATGAATACATCACAAAAAAATATTAAATTAGACCGGCAAAAAATTAAACAGCTCAAAGAGCAGTTGATTTCAACCGGCCGGCTGTTATGGGAAAAAGATTTAGCCAGCGCGCTTAATGGTAATCTGAGCGCGCGCGCGCAAGACGATGTCATTTTGCTGACAGCCCACGGGACATGTCTTGGAATGCTGCAGGAATCCGACCTGGTGTTGATGCGCCTGGATGGAGAAATCCTCGAGGGTGGGAAAGTATCCACCGAAAAACTCATGCATACGGAAATTTACAAGAATTTTCCTGAGGCTAAGGCAGTTATTCATACCCATACGACCTATATCAACGCGTATTATTTAAGTCAGGAAAAATTTGTTCCGTCCACGTTTGAAGCCAAGTTTACACTCGGAGAAGTCAGAGGCCTGCTTCAGACAACGCCATCCGTCACCGATGCCGCGCCGCTCATTGAGGCGTTTAAATCCAACAGTATTGCGGTTCTTCGAAACCATGGCGTGGTCGCCATGGGGCAAACGCTTTTCGATTGTTTCCTTTTTATTCAAACGCTTGAGGAGCAGGTGAAGATTGAGGCGATTAGTAAATTGTTCACAGGTTCCCCAGTTTCCAGTCCCCAGTCCCCAGAAACTGGGACGCAGGGGAACAGGGACGCTGGGATACCCGTGCGGAAATATAAGCTGTTTGCTCAAGATCAGATCAATGAAATTGTGCGTCTTGTAAATAACGACATGGCCTTAAAAGAACTTGGGGCCAAGACACAAATGAATATGGACTTGGCAGTCATGCTCAATGAAACTGGAAAAGTATATAGTTTTCGATTTCAAAACGGACAGATCATTGATGTCGGCAATGACGGGGACGCGGAATTTCTTATTTCCGCCCCTGAAAAAGTTTGGAAAGCTGTCTTTAATAGGGAAATCGACCCGTTTGTGGCCACAACGCAAAAGAAAATGAATTTGCGCGGCGATTTTGCACGTATCTCCAAATGGTACGCGCCGTGCAGTCGCATCTTTCAGCTGTGGGCCGAAGTGCCGGTGGAATAAATCAACAGGCAGATTGAAATTTTGAAAATTAAGAAATTCAGAAATTACGTTAACTCAATTTCGAGCGCGCTCATTTTACTGCTGGTTGTTACTTTTTATCAAGGTGAAGTCCTATGTGAGGAAATTTACACATGCATGGGATTTTATTCGCCGACTTTAGCTGTTGACGTCCGTGATGCGATTAGTAATGAATCCATTAAAACGGCAAGTGTTTATTTGGGCCGTAAGAATTTACCAGCGATACCAATTGTTTTCAACAATGAACAAAAAGTTTATTTTTCGTTATTAGGCGAGAGCGGCACATTGGATTTACGTGTTGAACATCCTGATTATAAATTTTTTCGAGACAATGATTTTAGATTTACTGTGAACGCTGGATGTGGTGGAAAGAATGATTGGGTTTATCGGGTTTATTTGTGTCCATCGGGCAAAGATTGTTCCAAAAGTTTAAAAAGTCATAAGATACCACCGCAGAATCCTTGAGGTTTATGAATAATCAAACCATTCAAACATTCGATTTGCTCATTGGCGGTAAAAATACTCCGGCTCGAGGTGGCGAATGTTTCGATGCCATCAACCCTTCAACCGGGGAAGTCATCGCGCGGATTTCGGATGCCTCAACAGAAGATGTTTATCAGGCTGTCGCAGCAGCGCGTACGAATTTTGATGTGCAGTGGAGTCAAGGCAAAATCGATTTTCAGAAGCGCACACGTGATTTAAGGGCGGTTGCGCAATTAATCCGTGAACACGCCAAGGAATTAGCTGAGTTGGAATCGCTCGATTGCGGAAAGACGATCAAGCAAACCACGTTTATCGATATCCCGACGGCTGCCGATACGTTTGAACATTTTAGTAACGTCATTGATTTTTTAAATAACGAGCTTATTGCGGTGACTTCGCCGTCCTTGTCGATGATTGAACGTGAACCGGTGGGTGTTGTCGCGGCCATTATTCCGTGGAATTATCCACTCATCATGGCGGCGTGGAAGATCGCACCTGCATTGTTATGCGGAAACAATGTTATCTTGAAGCCTTCACCGCTCGCCAGTTTATCGATTATTCGTTTGGGGCAGTTGATCGCCCAGGCTGGATTATTCGACGGGGCGCTTAGTATTCTGACCAGTAGCCGCGCTCAGGCAGGTGTGGAATTAGTTGCCCATGCCGATGTCGATATGGTGAGTTTCTCCGGCGGAACCGAAACCGGAAAAGAAGTGATGCGTCTGGCTTCCTCAACAACCAAGAAACTTGTTTTGGAGTTGGGTGGAAAGTCCGCAAATATTGTTTGTGCTGACTGCGACATGGATGCGGCCTTGGGAGGCGCGTTAAGCGCGATCTTTATGAATCAGGGGCAGATGTGCGCCGCAGGATCACGATTATTAGTTGAAGACCCAATCTATGATTCTTTTGTCAGCAAATTGGTTGAACGCGCAAAAACGTTACACATTGGTAACGCGATCGATTTTCAGACGGAATTCGGTCCTGTGATCAGCCGTCAGCATCGCGATCAACTTTTGGCTTTTATCGAACGCGGTGAAAAAGAAGGGGCCACGCTTTTATGCGGAGGAAAAGTCCCAGATTTGGATGATGACTCAATCGCCCAAGGATTTTACATTGAACCGACTGTTTTTACTGACGTGGACAATGCCATGACGATCGCCCAGGAAGAGGCCTTTGGACCCATTCTGTCTGTGATCCGGTTCAAAACAGAAGAGCAGGCGGTTGCGATCGCCAATGATTCCAAATACGGTTTGGCGGCGATGGTCTGGAGCAAGGATATGGATAAAGCCAATCGCATCGCGCGTCGGTTGCGTTGCGGAACGGTGTGGATTAATACGTACGGCAATTTCGCCAATGAAACACCATTTGGCGGATATAAGCAAAGCGGGTTCGGACGCGAGTTGGGAAAAGAAGGCCTGTTAGAATTTACGAATTCCAAGCATGTGTGCATTGATCAGACGCCCGGCGGAAAACCGCTTGTTTCGGCGTGGTACTGACTAAATCGACTTAATGTATTATCAGTATATTTACTGACGTATTTGATCACAAAAACTAAACTTTTATTTAAAAAAATTTGAATGAAAAATAAAGCGCTACTCATAATTCCTGGAATTCTCCAATTCATAATGGGTCTACTTGGATTAGTGGGATCACTCATGATGATTATCCCTATTTTATCAAAAGGACCGAATGCGTATTTTATGCTTTTATTTTTGATTATACCAATTGGATCGTTAAGTTTATCGATAGGCCTTTTTATGAATAAAAATTGGGCAATTTTTGCGACTCCAATTGTTTCAATGCTTATATTGATACTTGGATTTTTTATAATGCTAAATCGTAATCCTAATATTGTGGATGGAATTTGGGTTGTGTTTTGTATTATTTGTATGGTCTTACCGTTGATATACCAGTTTAAATCAGAAAATACTAGGAAACAGGAGACAAAATTATGAAAATCTTATTTCTAACACCACCGATTAAGGCTTGGGATTCGCATGGGCTTCATAAGGCTGCGAATCAAATGCATGCGCAGGCAGCTGCGTATGTTCGTACCAAAGGTATCGCGACAGT
The DNA here is from genome assembly GCA_023247595.1 of Candidatus Omnitrophota bacterium. The sequence goes on along the minus strand of JAHFGF010000031.1, from coordinate 5,288 downwards.
TGAGGCATTAGACTGCCGCGCGCTGGATTATGACTGGGACAAAATGATGGACGCTGTTGCGGCCAGCAAGCCTGATATGGTTTTTGTCGGCGACCAACTTTTTTCAACCTGCGGAGCCGCGGTCATTTGGTATTTCAATGAGGCTTTGCGTCTGATCAAAGCAAAAATGCCGCAGGTCATTACCGTTGCCAGCGGTCTTTGGTATTCAGCGGATTATGAACGCCAGATGAGGCTTAACCCGTCTATCGATTATATTTTAATAGGGGAAGCAGAAATTACGCTTGAAGAACTTTTGAATAATCTCAAAGACAAAAAGAAAGACATGCGCGATATCCATGGGCTTGTTTCCCGTCGGGATACGTCAACTATTATTGTTGGGCCTCATCGCAGTTTGATTCCTGATCTTAACGTCCTTCCCATGCCTGCGTACGATCTTTTTCCCATGGAAAAATATGTCGGACATACTTATTGGAAGCCGTTCGCGGAATTGATGACATCCCGCGGCTGCCCGGGCAAATGCCATTTTTGTTATGAGTGGGCGCTTTATGACAGTCGTACCGCTGCTCAAGATTTTACGTCGTGGCGCGGGTTAAGCGGTAAGCGCATCGTTGATGAATTAGATATTTTGGAAAAACAATACGGTGTTGTAACCGTTGTTATGCAGGATGACGCCTTTAACAGCGATACCAAGGCCATGATTGAATTTTGCGAAGAAAAGCTTAAGCGCGGAAATAATATTGGCTGGGTCTGTTTAGGCCGGGCCGATCAATGGATATCGCAGCAGGATATTCTGCCTTTGATGCGCAAGGCCGGTTTATTCATGGCCTTGACCGGCGTCGAGGTTGAATCCGACGCGCAATTGGTCAAAAGCGGTAAAGGTGTCACCATGGATCAGATCAAAAGGACCATCGAAATCCTGCGCGCGCAGAATATTGGTACCGTTGGTACGGTTCTTATCGGCCTGCGTGAAGATACCGAAGAGAAAATCAAGGAACGCCTGCGCGTCGCTGATCAGATCGACCCTGACGTTTTTGCATTGGATTATTTAACGCCCGTCCCGAATTCACCGGATTGGCGTTATGCCATCAAAGAAGGCTGGATCGATCCTGATAAAATTAATTTGAAGGATTGGGATTTTCAGCATCCGGTTATTCCGACGGATTTTCTATCGGTCGAAGATGTCGGGCGTTTGGGTTCGTGGTGCATGCGCGAGTATTATTCCAAACCGGAACGCATCCACCGCATCATGGACAGCGATTACGATATCCGCGTCAAATTGTGCGTGAAGGATTTTATGAGCAACATTTCCAAATGGGAAGCCAATTCACGGGTTCCTGCGATGGTGAAATAATTTAACGTGGTACGTGATATGTGGTACGTAACACGTAACACGTACCACGTACAACCCTAAGTTAAAGGAAGCGCATATGCCTCACACACAAACCGAAATTAAATGGGAGCCGGTGGCTCTTGAGAAATACAATAAAATGTTAACGCGGATTCCCATTTTTCATCGGGAAATCGCGCGTCAAGTTGTTTGCAAAAAAGCGGAATTAAATGCCAAGTCCCGTGGGGCTTCGCAAATTGAAGAACGTGATTTATCCCAGGCTTTTCTTTCTGAAGTGCCCAAGGCTTTTTATAGTTTAATGGTGTCCATCATGGATGAAGTCAAGTTGGAATACAAAAGCTATGAGTCGTAGGAATTTTTTGGTGGTTTTATGAAGATTGCAGTTATCGGCGCTGGCGCGATTGGATCTGTTGTCGCGGGATATTTGGCTAAGTCCGGCGAAGACGTGACCTTGATTGGACGCAAAGATCAGGTCGAGGCTATTAATCGCGGCGGACTTAAAACCAAAGGCATACGCGGCGAGGAATGCCTCAAGGTTCGCGCGTTAACAAAAATGGATAGGCCGTATGATCTTGTTATCTTTACCGTAAAAACGCAGGACATGGAAGAGGCCTATCAAGAGAATGCCGAATTTTTAGAAGAGGGTTTGGTTGTGACCTCTCAAAACGGTGTTCAGGCTGATAATATTTTAAGCGGTCATTTCGACCGGGATAAAATCATCAGCAGTATTGTCATGTTTGGTTCAACCTATGTCCGTCCAGGTGAAGTGACATTTAATTTTGAAGGCCCGTGGATTATTGGTAAACCATATGTGCCCAATGACCCGTCGGTTCACGACGTTGCAGATATCCTTTCTAAGGCCTTTTCGGTTACGGTCGTCAATGACATCATGGGGATGAAATGGCTTAAGCTGTTTATCAATTTCAATAACTGCATTCCCGCGTTAACAGGGAAGTCGATGCAGGAGACGTTTGCGGATTTGGATTTATGCCGTTTGAGTTTGATGCTGTTGAAAGAAGGCATTGCCATTATTCAGTCGGCCAACATTGAATTGGTGTCGCTTCCTGATTTTCCGAAAGAACGAACTTTGGGTTTGTCAGCCATGCCGCTTGATCAGGGCGCTGGCGTCATACAAAAGGTGTTAACAAATTTGAGCAAAGAGCCGCTGTACGGTTCCATTTTGCAAAGTATCCTTCGAGGAAAAACAAGCGAGATTGATTTTATCAATGGTGAAGTTGTTCAATTGGCGAGCCACTTCAGGACATCGGTGCCGCTTAATGAAAGTGTCGTTGAGATGGTCCATGAAGTTGAACGGACTGGAAGATTTTTTGATCCCGAAGAAATCAAGAGAAGATTTTTGTCGAAAACAGTTTTATAGCTTTTGAGTATTGCTGTCTTAAAGAGTTAAATTATTTTGGGGAGTTAAATGTCCGAAGAGTTTCAAAATCCAAAAGTGGTTGATGCCAAACTCGTGGTTGATTCCGAAAGCCGTAAGTGGGGGATGTTTTGTCATTTATCCAGTTTGATTGGATTTATCATTCCGTTTGGTTCCATCATTGCCCCGCTAATCGTCTGGCAGATGAAAAAAGACGTGTCCTTGTTCGTCGATGAACAGGGGAAAGAAAGTGTCAATTTTCAAATATCTATGGGAATTTGGATCATTATTTCTTGGGTTCTGGTTTTGCTTTTAATTGGATTTGTTTTGTTAGGGTTGCTGGCTATTTTAGAACTTGTATGGGTAATTATGGCCAGCATTCAGACCAATGAAGGCAAGTCGTTTCGATATCCGCTAACGCTTAGGTTTATTAAATAATTTAACTGGAGTTGATATGAAAGTAACTTATGAAATCTCTGGCAAATCGGCTCAGGAGTTGGGATTTAAAAGAACGTCGTGGGTTCCTGAATTTTGGAATCAAGCTCAGCTTGATGTGTGGAAATGCATCGACGAACATTGGGACCTTTTGATTACCAAAAAAGTCGATGAATTCATTAAATATATTCATCCGCAGATGATTGGATATGGTCATGAAAGTCCAATTCCAGTTGACCGTCCCTGGCTTGAGAAATGGGTAGGTTTTTGGACGCAGAGCACGAATATTGCGATCGCGGAACTTAGACCGATCAATATGAAGCTGCATGGCGACATTGCCATTGTGCAATATTTGATTTTCACCGTTGAAGTCAACGCCGAAGGCGGCAAACGTGTCATCCGTCGGTATACTATGACCTGGCAGAAACAGCCGGAGCGTTGGGTGGTCATTGGATCGCATAATAATTTAATGGAAGAGACATTAAAACATTAAGTAGGCAGTAAACAGTAGGCAGTAAGTAGAAGACGTTAACGCTTTCTACATACTGCTTACTACCTACTCCTTACTTATTTTGAGGAGAGTATGAATAAAAAGCGTAGAGTCGTAATAACTGGCGTCGGGATCGTTTCTCCGAACGGCATTGGAAATGAAGCGTGTTATAAAGCCATGATTAGCGGCGTTTCCGCAATCCGCCGTGTCACGGAATTTGATGTGTCTCTGTTTAACACCAAGATCGCCGCCCAGGTCACTGATTTTGACCCGGTTCAGTTAGGTCTCACTTGGGAAGAATCGATGCGCATGGACCGTTACGTGCAGTTTGCGCTCGTGGCCGCGCGTATGGCGCTGGAAGATTCAAAATTGAATTTAAATAAAATAGACAAAGAACGCATAGGTGTTTCGTTGGCGAATGCCATTTGCGGAACCAAATACATGGAAGAAGAATTCGCGCTCGTGACTGATAGCGGAACAAAACCAATCAATCCGGCTTTGGTTCGTCCTGATTTATATGACGCGGCCATGTTTAACACTCCTTCGAGTGAAATATCTGCTAAGTATGGCTTAATGGGTGTTTGCAATACAATCTCAACCGGATGCACCGCAGGAACCGATTCCGTCGGGTTTTCGTTTGAATCCATCCAAAATGGGGACGTGGATATCATGATCTCCGGCGCCAGCGAAGCGCCGATTACGCCGATCACGTTTGGCGCTTTTGATACGGTGAACGTTTTGTCAGTTCATAATGAATTTCCTCAAAAGGCGTCGCGCCCTTTCGACCTGAAACGCAACGGGTTTGTCATTTCCGAAGGCGCTGGGCTTTTAATTGTTGAAGAGCTTGAGCACGCGCTCAAACGCGGGGCACGCATTTATTGCGAGATCAAAGGATTCGGAACGACCTGCAATGCTTTTCATATGACTGATCTTCCGCCGGAAGGTGACGCGATGGCGGATTCAATTATCCTTGCGATGCAGGAAGCGGGGATTAAGCCATCTGAATTAAGTTATGTTAACGCGCATGGATCCTCGACGCGTCAGAACGATGTGTTTGAGACAAGCGCGTACAAGATGGCTTTGGGTGATATGGCCTACAAAATTCCGATTAGTTCTGTTAAATCCATGATTGGTCATCCTTTGGCCGGCGCAAACGGCATTGAGCTTGCGTTAAGTTCGATGATATTTGAACGCGGCATTTTACCACCGACGATTAATCAGGAAGTAAAAGATCCGGCCTGTGATTTGGATTATATTCCTAATCAAGCCCGCGCCAAAAAAGTCGACAGTATTTTAAAAACCAGCAGCGGTTTTTCCGGGATTCATTCCGCGATGGTTTTGGAGAGATTTAAGGGGTAAGAAGATTGAGAGGAGATGGGGGATGGTTGATTGGAGATAGTAAAATTAAAGGTTACTATCAACTGTCACCCATCAACTATCCACATCGTTAAGGAGTTTTAAATGGATAAAATCGCGATTACAGGTTTAGGTATCATTTCCCCGTCGGGAATTGATAAGCGTCAGTTTTGGTCCAACGTCGTGCACGGCCGTTCGGCGGTTGAAAAGATTGAACGGTTTGACGCGTCGCTTTATGCGTCACATATCGCCGGTCATGTCCATGAGTTGGATGCTTACAGTAA
>JAHFGF010000174.1 GCA_023247595.1 Candidatus Omnitrophota bacterium | reverse complement strand
CTCCATCTTGGGACGCTGGTCCGTATTAACCACATCTTCCAACACCAAAGGATGAACTCCGAAGAGCTGATCAAGCTTAGCGATAAATTCAGTATCCGCCAATCCGTCGACATTGATCCAGGTGATGGTCTTCTGCTCTTTAAAAGGAATACACTCCTCAAGATTGGTAATTGTTTTTTCAATATAATGTTCCGCGTTGTAATCAAACAATGTGATGCGCATAGACGGTTTGTTTTTATCGCCCACATAAATCACCGAACCCGGAGGTAAACCGACCTTGCTTTTTCCTCTGCGTATTAATTTTGTCATGTCACATTCCGCCTGTAAAAGTTTTTAAAATTTCCAAAATTCCTTTTCTAATCATCATCACGCCAATGGACGCCAATAAAAGCGCCATGACCTTTGACAGGACACGGGCGCCGGACTCCTTGAGAACACTTATCAATCTGTCGGAAAGCATAAAAACAACGCCGACAATGAACAAATTTAATAAAACGGCAATCAGGGTCACCCCGATTCCGTAAAGAGAAATTAGCATCAGCGATAACGTCAAAACCGCGGGGCCGACAACCAGAGGAGTTCCGATGGGAACCGCGCCCAAATCGGCTTTCGACACACTCGAGGCCTTGCCCAAGTTCATCAAATCAATCATGGAAAGGCAGAACAAAATCACGCCGCCGGCGATCATAAAATCAGCGATGGTGATGCCCAACAATCCCAGAATCCATTTACCGAAAAAAATAAAACCAACCGCCAGGCACAGGGCCGTTAACAGCGACTGCGTGATGATTTTCTTTTTTTCAGCCCTTGAAAGATCTCCGGTCAAAGACGTGAAGATAGGCAGCAGTCCTATGGGATCTACAGCGAAAAACAATGGTACAAAGGCGAGAAAAATATCGTGGAGCATTAAAATTTCCTTAATTACTTTTGATTGAATAAAAAAATTAACGCCTTAACTCACTGCTCAACGCCAATGGCGTATTCAAAAACTAATTTCCCGCCATAATAGCCGGTGAGTATTACTCCTATTGTAGCCACCAAAGTGCAAGCCAAAAAAACAATCTTAAAAATTTTAACCGATTTCCGACTGAGCCATAATAAAATCGGCGCGCTCGCCAGTGAACCCCACAGCAGGCAAAACGCATAAGTCTTGTGCTGCGTTAAGACCGGATGATTCAAATGATACTTCTGTTCTTCCAAGAGTCCGGTCCAAACCACCAAAGGCGTCAAACAAACCGCCATCCAGAAAATCTGAATGGCGGTTCTGTGTAGGCTATCCTTCTTAAGAATCAAATGCCCGGCTTCAAAAAGAAAAGCCGATACCCATAGCGCGATGGGAAAATGAACCAGCATCGGATGAATCGTCATCTTATTAATTCTCAGGATTGCTTCTTAAAATCATTCGCGGTTATGAACCAGCCTTTTGGGCGGCAGCTACTTCATCGTCGGCAATCTTGCTGTATTTTTCCGGATCTTTCTTGAAATCTTTCGCGCACATGGCACAGCACATATTATAAACCTTGCCGTTGTATTCAAAAGTTATCACCTCACCCATTTCGCCGACTTTTTCTCCGCTGACCGGACAAATTTTATTGCCCACATTGACGGGTTTTTCTTCCGTTTGAACGGCCGCGGCCTTTTCATCCGCATTGGTTTTCAGCGCCAAAGTCGAAAACGAAAGAATCACACCGAACACAACAACTAAAATAACACGATTCATAACACCCTCCTGATGATTGTACGTTAATTAACTCCCTACAAAACATTCATTTTGAATTTTTTCAATTCCCCGTGATACTTCCATAAATAATAGAGCGGCGGATAAACAATCAGCTCTAACGCGAACGATGTCACAAGCCCCCCAACCATCGGAGCGGCGATACGCTGCATCATATCAGAACCAGCGCCATGCGCCCACATAATCGGCAAAAGCCCGGCAAAAGCGGCAATGACCGTCATCATCTTGGGCCTTACTCTTTTGACAGCACCCGCCACAATCGCTTCAACCAAATCCGTTCTCGATTTTAATTTTCCTGACCGTTGCGCGTCCTGATACGCCAAGTCCAGAAAGAGCAGCATAAACACACCCGTTTCCGCGTCCAATCCCATCAGGGCAATCATACCAACCCAGACGGCAATTGACATATTAAAATTCAGCGCCCACAATAACCAAACCGCGCCGATGAGCGAAAACGGAACTGCTAAAAGTACAATCGAAGTCTTCACCCAAGAACGGGTGTTCAAATAAAGTAACATCGCGATTAGAAACAATGTCAACGGTAAGACAACCTCAAGCCTCTCTTTGACACGCTGCATATTTTCATATTGACCGCTCCAAAGAAGCGAATAACCTGTGGGCAGTTTCACTTGAGCGCGAACCAATTCTTTGGCCTTATCCACAAACCCTCCGATATCCTGACCGGCAAAATCCACATAAACATAACCAGCAAGCATGCCGTTTTCATTACGGATCATCGACGGGCCTGTGCGCGCAACCATGTCGGCAACATCGGACAACGGAATCTGCGCTCCGGCGGGTGTCGCCACAAAAATATAGCGCAGTAAATCCGGATCCTGACGGAAATCTTTTGGATAACGGACATTAACAGAATAACGTTCCGGACCTTCAATGGTTGTTGTGACAGTTTCGCCGCCTATCGCCGATGAAATGGTCTTTTGCACTTCCTCAACCGACAAACCATAACGGGCCAGCCGGTCGCGTTTAATGTCAAAATCCAGAAAATATCCGCCCGCCGCTCGTTCCGCGTAAACACTGCGGGCTCCGGGAACATTTTTAAGAACCGACTCCAGGCGAATTCCAATTTCTTCAATGGATGCCAGATTAGAACCAAGCACTTTAATGCCGACGGGCGTTCTCATACCGGTTGAAAGCATATCAATCCTGTTTTTAATCGGCATGGTCCAGGCATTGGTCGTCCCGGGAATTTTCAAAGCCTCATCCATTTTGGCAATTAATTGTTCATGCGTAATTTTTTCAGGCCATTGAGATTCCGGCTTAAGAACGACAAGAGTTTCCATCATGGATAACGGCGCGGGATCAGTTGAACTATCCATACGCCCGGCCTTTCCAAAAACCTTTTCAACTTCGGGAAAACCTTTAAGAATCTTGTCCTGAATTTGTAAAAGCTTCTGCGCTTCGGCAACCGAAATACCCGGAAGCGTCGTCGGCATATAGAGGATATCTCCTTCCCACAACGGCGGCATGAACTCATGCCCCAATTTCATAGCAACAGGCACCGTGGCCAAACCCAACGCCAACGCGCCGGCGATGGTGGCCTTGGGAAATTTCAAAACCCAACGGCAGAGCGGCTCATAGACTTTAAAAATCCTGCGGCTAATTGGATGATGCTCTTCCGCATGATATTGGCCGACACAAACGCTCGTCGCGATCCGGGCCATCCAGGCAGGTTTGAAAGTAAACGGATCTTGCCTGGCAAACAACATTCGTATGGCAGGATCTAACGTGACCGCTAAAAGAGCGGCAATCGCCATCGTAAAAGTTTTTCCCCAAGCCAAGGGTTTAAACAAGCGTCCCTCTTGGTCTAACAACGTGAATATCGGCAAGAAAGAAACCGCAGTGAGCAATAAAGAAAAAAATACCGGCGGCCCAACTTCCTTTA
>JAHFGF010000173.1 GCA_023247595.1 Candidatus Omnitrophota bacterium | reverse complement strand
TTGAAACATACGAACCGATTTATGAACCGCCCGGCAACAGCGTGATTTTGGTTCAATAAGCGCAAGCTCATGCAAAGCCAATCAAAGCTTCTTATTTTCCAATACAAAATTGAGAGAAAATTTTATCCAATAAATCTTCGTCGATGTTTTTTCCTGTAATTCCGTCGAGCTGATTAATCGCCTGTTTGATTTCTTCTGATGAAAATTCCAAGGCTATGCCCTGATCAATGATTTCCAAAGCCCCGGCCAAAGAAGTTTGAGCGAATTTTAACGCTGAAACATGCCGGATGTTGCTAATCATAATCCGGTAATTCCCAAATTCGCCTTCCTGCCAAACCGCGTCGAAAATAGCCGTTTCTAAACGCTCCATGGAATCTTTGCTGAGCGTTGAAACATGAATGACTGTAGAATCATGCGTGAATGCTTTTAACTGCTGTTCATCTAAGACCGGCGGAAGGTCGGACTTGTTGACAATGATAAGCCGCTGCGCGTCTTTCGTCTGTTCCAAAAGCAATTGATCCTCATCGCAAAACGCGCGGCTTTCATCCAAAACCAGCAAAACCAAATCAGCGCCGCGGATATAAAGATGGCTGCGTTTTACAGCCTCGTCTTCAATCATGTCTCGCGGCTCGAGAATGCCTGCCGTGTCGACGAGAATTATCGGCACGCCCTTGATTTGCGCGGTCTCTTCAATCACATCCCTGGTTGTTCCCGCGATATCGGTAACAATGGCCCGCTGCTGTTTAAGAAGCGCGTTTAACAGCGATGACTTTCCCACATTCGGCTTCCCGCATAAAACAACTTTAATTCCGTCCTTTAAAATCCGGCCGTTATGGCTCGATTCCAATAATTTCTGGATGCGTTCTTTCTGAAGAATAATTTTGTCCATCATTTGCCTGCGGCCGTCGGCGTCCAAATCATCCTCGGGAAAATTAACAACAGCCTCTATCTCGGTGTACACATTCATTAATTCTTCCCGGATGCTTTCAAGCTCGTCGGATAATTCCCCTTTGAGCTGATGAGTGCTGACCCGTAAAAAAGCAATGGTTTGCGCGTTGATTACGTCCAGAACAGCCTCCGCCTCAATCAAATCAATCCGGCCGTTTAAATAAGCCCTCTTGGTAAATTCACCCGGATCGGCAATTCTCGCTCCCAATTCAACAGCCAAAGTTAAAATAGCCTGAACCGATGCCTGCCCGCCGTGACAGCTAATTTCAACAACATCCTGCGCGGTGTAACTTTTAGGTCCTCGAAAAACCGTCAAGAGCACTTCATCAACGCATTCTTTCGTGCCGGGCTGTCTGACCCAGCCAAAATGCGTTGTAAAACTTTTAAACTTGAACACGCTGCCGCCGCTTTTTCCGTCGAACATTTGACTAGCGATGTCCAAAGCGTTCTTACCGCTTAACCGGACAATACCAATGCCTCCGGTTCCGTTAGGCGTTGAAATGGCAACAATCGTGTCATCTAAATTTTTAAACTGATACATGCTTCACCGTTTCACGCACCTGGGCTGCCAAAAAAACCGAACCCGTCGCTAAAATAACTGTTTGTTTGTCCGCCAATTGATTGGCCCGTCGGACCGCTTGACTGACTTCTGCTTCATAATAAACCGGAATTTTCTTAAACAAATTTTGATGCGTCATTTGTTCAAAATCAAAAGCCCTGGGATGTTGCGCTTTGGTTAAAATCACTTTACTTGCGATTTCGCCCAAGACTTTGGCAACACCGGGAATATTTTTATCTTCGGACATTCCTAAAATGAGAACCGCTTTATCGCCGGGGAATAAATGTTTAAACGTTGAAACAAGGACTTTGGCGGAATCCATGTTATGCGCGCAATCGATGAGCACCGCGGGTTTCCGGCTTATCCGCTCAAATCGGCCCGGCCATTGAGCGCGGGCTATTCCTTTTTTGACGGCTTGCTTTGAAATCTTAAAACCATATTTCGGCAATGATTCTATCACAGCAACCGCTATGGCCGCGTTATACATTTGATGCCGGCCGTTTAAAGATGTTTTTAATCCATCATAAGTTTGCCAACGGCTTGAAATTTTAAACATCTGCCCGCGCTGTTCATCTTTCTGCGACTGGCATGTTAAATCTTTATCCACTAAAAGCGGTTGGATGCCGAATTTTTTACATTGCGCTAGAATAACGCGCAAGGCCTTTGGATGCTGAAGTCCCACAACCACCGACGAGTTTTTACTTTTAATGATCGCCGCTTTTTCTTTCGCGATTTTAGTTATTGTACTGCCCAAAAGATGCGTATGATCCAGGCTTATCGGTGTTATCACGCTTACCATAGACTCGACGGCATTGGTCGCATCCAGCCTTCCACCCAAACCTGTTTCCAAAACAACAATCTCAGTCTTCTTACGCGCAAAATAATAAAGCGCCGCGCACGTCAAGACTTCAAAATAAGTTAAATCTCTCAGCGATTGGTCGTGCTGCACCAATTTTACCTTCGGTTTGATGTCTTCAATCAATTCTTCCAATTGACGGTCAGAAATCATACCCGGAAAATCCCGGTGAGAATTTTTATTCGATGGCGATAAAATTCTAATGCGTTCATTGACGTGATGCAGATGCGGGGATGTATAAAGCCCGACGCGCAATCCGGCCTCCTGCAACATGTGCGCTAAATAAATACACGTCGATCCTTTTCCCTTGGTGCCGGCCACGTGGATTATTTTAAATTTTGACTGCGGATTACCCAAGGCATTTAATAAACGCTCCACGCGTTTAAGATTAAACTCACGCAAAGGCAAACGGTTTAAGCGCAATTCAAAATTGGCGAATGAATTTAAATAGTCTTGAAAGGACATGATAACGTTCTTGGGCAGGAAAAAACTTGAGATAAATCAGACCAAAACATGAAAATAAATATTTTTCTAAACATTCTATACCATTGCCATCTAAATTGCGTCATTGCGAGGAGGAGCGTTTCTCAAAGCCGCAGGCTTTGAATGCAACCGACGAAGCAATCTTAATACCGACGTTAAGATTGCTTCAGCCCTTCGCCTGCCTACCGCAAGCAGGGGCCTTCGCAATGACGAACAATTCATGTTTCCGATAAGTCTTGCCGTCGATAAATATTTGTTTATTTGGACACCTATAATTCCATGTTCCGGCGCCTTTAATGTTTAAAGTGCCTGACCCCTGTCATAACCATCACCATTTTACGTCGGTTGGCTTCTTTGATGACTTCTTCATCCATAATAGAACCGCCCGTCTGAATGATGGCCGTAATGCCTGCTTTGGCCGCAAACGTTACGGTGTCGGTCTTGGGCAGAAATGCGTCGGAAACGAGAATGGAATTCTTCGACGACGCGCCGGCTTTTCGGATGGCATGCATGGCGCTGTCAACGCGGCTGGTTAATCCGCCGCCGATGCCGACCGTTTGCCGCCCCTTAACCAGCAAAATGGCATTGGATGTGACATGTTTAACTACCTTCCAGCCGAAGAGCATGGATTCAATCTGCGCTTTGGTGGGCTTTTTAATTGTCACGACTTTTAAATCTTGGGGTGTTAATTCCCGCTCGTCGGAATCCTGCAATAATAAACCGCCGGCCACTTGTTTGAAGGCAAACGGTTTAGCCTTTAAAGATTTCAAATCCAGTTCCAGTAATCTTAAATTTTTCTT
>JAHFGF010000030.1:6221-12416 GCA_023247595.1 Candidatus Omnitrophota bacterium | reverse complement strand
TAAAACAGGTTGGTACCCTGCGCAAATTAAAAGAAGATTCGGAACATTTGAAATTTTAATCCATCCTCCGGAAATCGCGATACGTTTAAACGCGCGGTCAATTAGGTGTTGGAGATGGCTGAATTAATGGTTATCCCTTTTTGTTGAGGGCAGAAAAAGGAGAAGGAATATGCCGCTGGCGCAATATCAGATTACAACTCCCGTCGGTAATTTATACCTGGAGGCATCCGAAAAAGGATTAAAGGCCCTGCATTGGCGAAAACAATCCTCACGGCTTGCTCAAACGTTAAGCGGTTCATTACCCGAAGAAAAGATTTTAAAAAACGCGAACGAACAGTTAACGCAGTATTTTAGCGGACAGCGCAAGGATTTTGATCTTCCTTTGGATCCGGAAGGCACGGTATTTCAGCAGAAAGTTTGGCGCGCGTTGTCGCAAATTCCTTTTGGAAAGACGGTTTCGTATGCCGCGATCGCCAAGAAAATAAAAAATTCCAAGGCGGCGCGCGCGGTCGGTTCAGCCAACGGAAAAAATCCCCTGTGCATCATCATTCCGTGCCATCGGGTGATCTCATCCGACGGGTCAATCGGCGGATACGCCGGAGGGCTTACGATGAAACGCCGGCTGTTGAAGCTCGAAGGCGTTAACCGATTGTCCTGAAAAGTTTGGGATTAAAGGTTTTTTCATGTCCAAGGTTGTCATCCTCATTCCGCCGTCTGAAGGCAAGGCGCCATCCGGCACCGGAATTCCCCTCGGAAAAATTTACCAAGACGCTGGAGTGATTTACAAACGTCTAACAGCTTATCAAGGCGACCTTACGCAATTATACGGCGTGAAAGGCAAAGCGTTTCTGGCGGCGCGGATGGCCAATGAACAGCTTTTAACCGCTCCGACGCTGCCGGCCATTGAACGATACAGCGGCGTTGTTTATATAGCCATGGGCTATCCAACATTATCGCCCAAAGCTCAAAAATTCTTCGATGCGCATGTGCGGATTGTCAGCGCTCTTTTTGGTCTTCTCACGCCGGATCAACCCATCCCCGATTATAAATTAAAAATTGAAAAGCTTGATGCCGCTGTCTATTGGAAGCCCCTTATCGCGAAGAAACTTGCCGGGAGTTTTGTGATTGATTTGCTTCCGCAGGCGCATCAGAAAGCTGTTTTTTATGAACAAGGTATTAAGATTGATTTTATCATTTCCAAAAATGGCAAGAGTGTCCCCGCCGGGCATCAGGGGAAAATGATTAAGGGGAAATTTATCCGCTGGCTGTGTGAAGGAGAAATAACGCGCCCTAACGATTTTTCTGAATTTAAAGAAGATGGTTTTCGTTTTGACGGAAGTAATTTTATTAAGAAACTTTAAGGCTGTCATTGAATTGGATGGCAGCAAGAAAGAATATTAACCAAATTTTTTCATGACCCTTCAAAAAAATAACCCGTCCTTTAATCTTCAATTTTTATTTAACGCGGCAGTGTGTTTGGTTGCTGTGCGTCTGATTGTCCGCTGTATTCAAAACATTAACCATTTTGATGAAGTAGATTTTTTTGATGCGGGTTTATTGACCTCGTTGGGCGCGGTTGTCCTGGCGCATGTTCTTTTTGTCCTGATTGCCAAGATTTTGAACCGTCAGTGGCCGGAGATAACAACTTTGGTTTTTTACGCGGCTGTTTTATTGTCGTTTCCGTTTTTCTGGATTCTTAATGCCCTGACGTTTCAATTTTCGGACCGTATTTTTATCTGGGGCGTCGTATCGTTTTGGTTAGCGGCGGTTATGTGGCTTTGGTTTTTCCCCAAATGCAAGGTGCCGGATGGTGGAAAGAGTTCTCAGTATGAAATCCTTGGCACTCGTGTTCTTTTCTGGTTGTGGCTTATTCATGCCGTGACATTGTTTTTGCGTTTTAATTTAACCGCTTCCCGACGGCCGTTCGCGGATGAGTCAACGTTATGGTTTACGGCTGCCCAACGGATGCTAACGGACGGTTTTTGGGCGGCGCATACCAGTAACTACGCGGGGCGGGGCATTCAGCCGTTAGGTGTTCCTTTTATCGCCGCGCTGCCGGGAAAGTTGATGTGTTTTGTTCAGACAGCGTCGATTTTTTTTATGCCGGTTGTGGTGATTGGTATGCTGGCTATATTTTTATTTTCTCTTAGGCGGGATCGTTTTGTATTCTTGTTTTTTTTAACGGCAACGTTTGCTACCTTTCATGACCGGTCATGGATGTCGGAACTTTGTTATCGTCTGGTTTATGGCGAAGGTTTGAGTATGGCGGTTTTTTTGGCTGTGAGTTGGCAATTATACCGGCTTGAACAAACGGGATGTCTTTCTAAGATTCGGTTTTTATTTTTTAGCTTCATGATCGGACTTATGGCGCTTATTAAGTGGCCGCTGGCGGCCATGATCTATGTGTTCTATTTTGTTTTAGTGTTGCGTTATAAAGAAGCTAATGCGGATAAGAGAAATATTTTCTGGTTTGTCATCGCGGCCGGATTTGTGTTGGTTAGTCTGCCGCAGTTTGTGTGGAATTTATTTAATCAAATGCATGGATTTCTAACGCCGGGGCTTTCCATTTCTTTGACAGAATTAGTCAGCAGACTGGGCGCGCCTAATCTTGAGGTTTTAAAGCTGATTATCCAGGATATCTACACGCAATTTCATAACTTTTTTTATCATGCCCTATTGTCTATCTTTTTTATTCTGGCCGCGTTTCGTCGTCAGGAATGGTTAAGGCTTGTTCCAACAGCCGTTCTTGTGATGTGGGTGACATTATATTATGCCTACGTTTTTATTTACCCGACGGTTCATGGGGATTGGGGCAGTGCCTTGCGGTATTACATGCCGTGTATTCTTGCTTTGTATTTTTATGGCGCGGTAGGCTTCAGCCAAATAATCGCTAGATGTGAGCAGTCCAACTGGCCGAATTGGTATAAATGGAGTGTTTGTTTGTTATTGATCAGTTTGACGATGGTCAAATTATTTTAAATGAGCGTAGATGATTTTTCTGGGAAGTAGAATTAACGTAAGTTTTTTAAGATGGTGCTGACCGGTTCGACTTTGTTGAGGGTGTAAAAGTGAATGCCAGGCGCGCCTAAGGTTAACAGCTGGCGGCATTGCTCAACGCAGAATTTAATGCCGGCTTCCAGGGTTTGGGAAGGATCTGAGGCGATGGGTTTAAAAATATCGTGCACTTTTTGCGGAATAGTGGCTCCGCACGTCGCGCAGAATCTCACTAATCCGTTGTAGTCGGTGATGGGAAGAATGCCCGGGATTATCCGGCCGGTGACGCCCAGCTTGCGCAGACGCGCGACATAATCGAAATAATCTTTATTATCGAAAAATAACTGGGTGATGACAAAATCAGCTCCAGCCTCAAATTTCAGTTTCATAAATTTCGCGTCCTGATCTCGGTCGGGACAGAGCACATGGCCTTCCGGAAAACCTGCCACGCTGATGCCGAAATAATTCCCGAAATGACGCCGCATAAATTCAACCAGCTCGCTGGAATATTGAAAGTTCTGCGGGCCGGGTTTCCAGTTGGGATGATCCTTAGGCGGGTCCCCGCGCAGGGCCAGCACATTGTGCGCGCCCATCCGTTTGATATCTTCGAGGATCGTTTTGATTTCATCTTTCGTGTGCATGACGCAGGTCAAGTGGGCGACACCGATGGTTTGGTACTTTTTCTGGATGGCGTCGACAATTTCAAGCGTCTTGCCGCGGCTGCTACCGCCGGCTCCGTAGGTGCAGGAAATGAAATCCGGTTTTAAGTTGCACAATTGCGAGATGGTGTGCCATAATTTCTCATAACCTTCGGGCGTTCTCGGAGGAAAAAGCTCGAATGAGAATGTGCGCGGTTTTTTAGAAAAGATATCGGTAAGTTTCTGCATATGGGCATCATTATAGCAACGTTTTAAAAAATGGAAATGAAGAAATACATGGGGATAAAGAAATTCATAGAAACCGGGAAATTGATGGAAATTAAGAAACTGGTTGATGCCTTAGTTATCTTCAGGCCCAATGATGACTCGCCCTAAAGTCGTTTTAGATTTGTATAAGCGAGTATACAGCAATCCGTTTTTTAATTTCTTAATTTCCCAATTTCCAAATTTCGTTTATTGCTTTTATTTAATCCACGTTAATCGAGAGAATTCCTCGCGGCTTGCCGCGGGGTAAAATACAACCTATACTGCATGGATGAGCGAGCATATAAAGAAGAGGCATAACAAGAGTTTGCTGATGTATCACATGGTGTTGCCTGCGAAGTGTCGATTGGAAGTGTTTAGTGAGGCGGTTGAGAATACGTTAAAAGATGTGTGCGTTGAGATCGGCAAACGATATGAAATAAACTATATTGAGATTGGGTCAGAGGAGGATCACGTGCATTTTTTGGTGCAGAGTGTGCCTGTGATGCGGCCGAGTGATATCGTGCGGATCACGAAGAGTATCAGTGCTAGAGAAATATTCAAGAGGCATCGGGAGTTAAGAAAGTTATTATGGGGCGGACACGTTTGGACGAGCGGATTTTATATGAATACAGTGGGACAATACGCGAATGAGAAGGTTATTCAGGCGTATGTAGAAGGACAAGGAAAGAAGTATAAACGTATTCACCGGGATCAATTGACGTTGTTCGAAGCGTGGTGATCATCGAATCAGGGAAAAGATACCTCGGGGCTTGCCCCGGGGTGAGTCATTATTATTCCGAACTTAGTGATGGGGCTGTTAAAGATGCCCTATTGGATCGCGAGTTTGTTTTGCGGAACGGCCGTATTATTAGGCGTTGGGGTGTTTGCGGATATTTTGCATCAAGCGGAGTTTTTCAAAAATAGAGTTGACTCTGGGATTAAGGATTGGGAAGTTTGTTATACGGCATTTGATGAATTTGAGGCGAAAATTAAGGCCGAATTTCTGAGAAGTAAGGGTATCCAAGGTTTAATTGAGCCATTCAGATTTACTTGGGGGATTCCAGTTAGAACAATGGTTGATCAGTATAGAATCTATGTGCCTTTCGATAAGAAGGAAGAAGCACGGAATTTGTTGATAAGTTAAGAATTAGATAATGTAGTCGTAACAAGGTGCTGAATTCGTTGGTTTTTTGGTTTTTGTCGGCTTATTGAAAATGGGTTCGTCTAGGGCTATGAGCCAGCCCATACTGCGCTTGCGATGAATTTTTATAAGTAAAGGTATTTCAGGTGGTTGTAGGGTTCGCATTTCGTCCACGACTACTCGTTTTTTTCCAAAGTGTAAAACCTTCTATCTTTGTATAGAAGGTTTTTTTATGAAAAAAATGCCCCTCTGAAAGAATTTCCCCCAGCCACAAGTAAGTCATTTGAAAGTACTCATTTCTAGCAAAAAAGGCAAGATTTTAGCCTGTAATGGCCTCAAAACAAACCATAGTTGAAATATGTTATTTTATGCATAAACTTGCTAATTTAAGACTTGGTGGTAAACTTAAGTGTTTAAAGAATATCCCCGAAATAAAGAAGTTGGAATAAGTTCAAAAAAGATGATTTTTTTATTGAAATTCATTGATTAAACGTCAATATTAACAATGTAAGAATTGAAATCGGAGAATAATTTATGTTGGTTCAATTACGCCTTGTAGCCGCTGCACTAGTAATTTCACTCTGTTGTCCTGCCTTGAATTCTTCTGCAAATTCAGATATTGAAAAAAATCGCAACGACATTATCGAAAAAAAATTAAATTGTTTTTCTAGTCATACCGCTGACCAGAAGGTTGACTGGGATGAAGTTTGTGTTAATAAAACGAATAGTTATGGTCAAGATTTTGAAGAAGTGTCCGATGATGATTCCCTCGATCGTATGATTAAAGAACATGATGCCTTGGCGGATGAAATCTTAGGTAGTTCTGTTACTGGCGAAGCTTCCACAGAAAAAACAGTTGATGATGTTGTCAATAGAGTTGATAACGATGAAGATACCAAACGTACGGTTGATGATGTTATTGAAGAGCAGGGAATTAAAAATGATGTGACACCAAACACGGATCAAGAATCGAGACTTGAAAGCGGTGATAGGATCATCTTAGCATCAAAGGCCCTAGATGATACTGATGCCAATTCGATGAACTCAAATAAAAAAAAAGACCTTAGTTTATGGGACGAGCCGGAATTGACGAGTGATCATGCAAAGGACATTAGCCAGGTTCAATATAAAAAACACACTTTTACAGCTGGACAT
>JAHFGF010000030.1:0-6211 GCA_023247595.1 Candidatus Omnitrophota bacterium | reverse complement strand
ATTACTATGAATACACTGAAGATTCTGTAAATGTTACAATCAAAGGCTGGTGGGATAGTGCCGGTGCGGCTTATGTTTATCGCCCGCAACAAGGCGATCTTCTTAATTTGGATTGGATTAACTACTATGGCGTGGAAGGCCGTTATGCGTGGGCGGATTTGGATTATTCATCGGGTTCAACAGGTACGGATAATAATGAACCTCACAAGATGTACGAAGTCAGATCGATAGTGGGAAGAGATTTTTATCCGACCTCGAAAGTTGTCCTTACCCCTTATGGCGGACTCGGATTTCGTTATCTTTTTGATGATTCGGGCGGCAGACTTACGAGTACAGGACATTTTACTTATGATCGTAAATCACACTATTATTATTTGCCGATAGGTTTTAATTATACCTATCAGCCCAATAACGGTTGGCGTATTGTCTCGAATGTCGAGTATGATATTTTTCTTTTTGGTTGGCAAAAAAGTTATTTAAGCGATGGTGGCGTTCCTGGATATTTTGATGTTAGAGACGATCAAAAGCATGGTTTTGGTATCAGAGGTTCTGTTAAATTTGTAAAAGTAATGCCTTTTGTCAATTTAAACATTGAACCGTTCTTTCGATTTTGGCATATTGGGGATTCCGAAGTCAATGATGGCGGGCTAGAGCCGGAGAATAAAACAATCGAGGGCGGCGTTAAAGCTGCACTTGAGTTTTAAGAAAATTTAACAAATATTTTTAAGTTAAATATCAATCATTTGGTTCGTTGTTTATGTTGATCAGATAAGTAAATAGTTCAGGGGCACAGTTTGCTGTGCCCCTTTTATTTTTTAAAAATGGAATCAAAGATGTTTTGTTTTAGATCAGAAAGGCCGTGCACGTTTTATGGAACCAGCTCACATTTCCAAAATAGTTGAAGAATTAAAATTAAGACCAAAGCAAATCATTGATACCATCACTCTATTAGATGAAGGCTCAACGGTTCCTTTTATATCGCGTTACCGCAAGGAAGTCACTGGCAGTCTCGACGAAGTGCAGGTTACGAAAATTCGTGACAGGATTTTGGAACTTCGTGAATTGGACAAGCGCCGCGGATCGATTTTGGAATCGATTGAGAAGCAAGGTAAATTAACTGATGAATTAAAAGAAAAGATAGCCGCGGTTGCGACCATGTCGGAATTGGAAGATTTGTATCTTCCGTATAAACCTAAACGCCGCACCCGTGCTACCGTGGCCAAGGAAAAAGGCCTTGAACCGTTGGCGCAAATTATTTTTGAACAGAAAGATGGAGTCAAGCCCGAGGAGGAAGCTGTAGCCTTTGTGAATGCGGAATTAAAGGTGCTGTCAACCGACGAGGCCTTGGCAGGCGCCCGGGATATCATTGCCGAATGGGTCAATGAAGACGCTGAAATCCGTGCCAAAATGCGCGATTTATTTTTGGCAAAGGCGATTTTTATTTCAAAGGTTATCAAAGGTAAAGAAGAAGTTGGAATTAAATTTAAAGACTATTTTGATTTAACTGAACCGGTTGCCTCAGCGCCATCCCATCGAATTCTTGCGATGCGTCGTGGAGAAAAAGAAGAAATCCTGACTATGCGTGTTCTCCCTCCTGAAGATGAGGCTCTGACCATCGTGCGGTCTAAATTTGTTAAAGGCGATAACCTTTCTACTCAACAGGTTTTGTTGGCTGTGGATGATTCTTATAAGCGTTTGTTGTCGTTGTCTATGGAATCGGAAATCCGGATGTTGACTAAACAAAAGGCTGATGAAGAAGCAATCCTTGTTTTTGCCAAAAATTTGCGTCAACTTTTGATGGAAGCGGCATTGGGACAAAAACGGGTGCTGGCTATTGATCCTGGTTTTAGGACAGGATGTAAGGTTGTCTATCTTGATGCTCAGGGAAAGCTGCTTGAGAACACCGCGATTTATATCGGTCAATCCGACGCGCAGGCAGAATTGGCCGCGGCCACTGTTAAAGGATTTTGTACCAAATACCAAGTAGAGGCGATTGCCATCGGCAATGGCACGGCCAGCCGTGAGACGGAGGCTTTTGTCCGCGGTCTTAATTTACCAAAAGAAATAATGATCATCATGGTCAATGAAAGCGGCGCTTCCATTTATTCGGCATCGGATGTGGCCCGCGAAGAATTTCCTAATCATGATGTGACCGTGCGCGGCGCCATTTCCATCGGGCGTCGACTTCAAGATCCCTTGGCGGAGTTGGTTAAGATTGATCCGAAAAGTATCGGAGTGGGACAGTATCAGCACGACGTAGAGCAAAATAAATTAAAAAACGGACTGGACGACGTGGTGATTAGCTGCGTTAACCAAGTTGGAGTTGAGCTGAATTCTGCGAGTAAACAATTGCTCATGTATGTTTCCGGTTTGGGCCCGGCTTTAGCTCAGGCTGTGGTTGATTATCGCAATACGCATGGGGCGTTTAAAACCCGTGAGGAACTAAAAACAATTCCTCGTCTGAGCGCAAAGGTTTTTGAACAAGCAGCAGGCTTCTTGCGCATCAGAGATGCCCGTAATCCGCTCGACTCATGTGCGGTTCATCCGGAACGGTATATTCTGGTTGAAAAAATAGCGAAAGACTTAGGCTGTCCTTTAACAGACATCATGGCCAACGAAAGTGTGCGCAAAAAAATTGATGTCCATAAATATGTCAGTGATTCCGTGGGGCTTCCGACGCTGATGGACATCATGCAGGAATTGGCAAAACCCGGCCGCGATCCGCGCGCGCAGTTTGAAGTTGTGGCATTCAAAGAAGGTATTCATTCGATTGGCCAATTGACATCGGGCATGAAACTAAACGGCATTGTCACCAACATCACGAATTTTGGCTGTTTTGTCGATATCGGCGTTCATCATGACGGTTTGGTACATATCAGTGAAATGTCGGACCGATTTGTGAAGAGTCCCACGGATGTGGTTCAGGTTCACCAAAAAGTCTCTGTTACAGTGATGGAAGTGGATTTGCCAAGACAGCGCATTGCTTTATCGATGCGGGCGAATCCCAATTTTGGCCAGAAGTCAACAGGGCCGAATCGGGCGGGTCAAAAAGATCAAAAGGTTAAATCCCCAACCGCTGTGACTGATACTGCGAAAAAAGCTGGTTCGCGTAAATCCATTTATCCGTCATTTTAACTCTGCGTTGACATATCCGACGGATTTTATTATAATAACGGCTCAAATTGTTAATCGTCATTTGTGAAACGTGAAGCGATATGATTCTAGTTTTACAAATAAGGAATCAATAATGCCTAAAACAATGTTCGAAAAAATCTGGGCTGATCATTTGGTCCGTGAATCCCAAGGGGATACGGCCATAATTTATATTGATCGTCATTTGATCCACGAAGTCACAAGCCCGCAGGCCTTTGACGGTTTGCGTTTGTCCAAACGAAAAATCCGCGCGGCCAAAAAAACATTTGCCACGATGGATCACAACGTTTCCACCAAGACAAAAGATATCAATAAAGTCGAGTCAACGTCCCGCATCCAGATGGAAAAATTAACGTCGAACTGCAAAGAATTTGGCGTTACGGTTTACGATTTTTCCCATAAAGATCAGGGAATTGTGCACGCCATCGGGCCGGAGTTGGGTATCACTTTGCCGGGAATGACCATTGTCTGCGGCGATTCTCACACAGCCACTCACGGAGCCTTTGGTGCGTTAGCATTCGGCATCGGCACATCGGAAGTTGAACATGTCCTGGCAACACAGACTCTTCAACAGAATATTTCTAAAACCATGCTCATCAACATCGACGGAAAAATGGGTTTGGGCGTGACTTCCAAAGATATTATTTTATATATTATCGGTTTGATTGGAACGGCCGGAGCAACTGGTTATGTTATGGAATATGCCGGAAGCGCTGTACGTGCTCTTTCCATGGAAGCGCGCATGACCATCTGCAACATGTCCATTGAAGCCGGCGGGCGGGCGGGAATGATCGCGCCCGATGAAACAACATTCACCTACGTCAAAGGCCGGGATTTTGCGCCGAAGGGTGATCTTTGGGAAAAGGCTGTGGCTTATTGGAAAACATTGCCGTCGGATAAAGACGCGAAATTTGACCGCGTAATAAATATTAAAGCGGAAGATATTAAGCCGCAGGTAACATGGGGAACTTCACCAGGACAAGTAACGTCGATTGATGGCGTTGTTCCAGACCCGGAAACCATCAAAGACCCGGTTGAGCGCGGTGCCGCTCGCAATGCATTAATTTATATGGATCTAAAATCGGGAACAAAAATTTCCGATATCAAAATTGATAAAGTTTTTATAGGATCCTGCACCAACGGACGCATTGAAGATTTGCGTGCGGCTGCAGGTATTTTAAAAGGAAAAAAAGTCGCCAAGGGCGTTCAGGCGATTGTCGTTCCGGCGTCGGGAAGAATCCGCGCGCAGGCAGAAAAAGAAGGTTTGGATAAAGTATTTACTGAAGCGGGATTGGAATGGCGTTTTGCGGGATGTTCCATGTGTTTGGGGATGAATGATGACCAGCTTTCCAAAGGTGAACGCTGTGCCTCATCCAGCAATCGTAATTTCGAAGGCCGTCAAGGCCCAGGCGGACGCACGCATTTGATGAGTCCTGAGATGGCGGCGGTTGCGGCAATCACAGGGAAAATTAGCGATGTAAGAGACTATTTAAAGCGTAATTGAAATTCAGAAATTGACAGAAATTGGGAACATATAAGTAGAATCGTCTGGCGCATTTTTGAGAAATACGAATAGATAAACTGATCTAAATTTCTTAATTTCGATTCATTTCCCAGTTTCAATACGATTCATTCGAGAGTGTAATCATGGAACCATTTATCAGACATAGCGGCATCGCGGCACCGGTGGATAGGGCCAATATTGATACCGATGCGATTATTCCAAAGCAATTTTTGCGGAAGATTGACCGCGTCGGTTTTGGAAAGCATTTGTTTCATGAATGGCGTTATACCGATTATGCCGGCACCAAAGAGAATCCGGATTTTGTCCTTAATAAGGCGCAGTATCGCAATGCCACTGTCCTTTTAGCCCGCGATAATTTCGGCTGCGGTTCCAGCCGTGAACATGCCCCGTGGGCGCTGGCTGACTACGGTTTTAAGGTTATCATCGCGCCTAGTTTCGCGGATATTTTTTATAACAACTGCATTAAAAATGGTATTTTGCTTGTTCCTTTAAAATCCAATCAAGTTGATCAGCTTTTTAATTTTGTTGAAACCACCGAGGGAGCGCAGATATCCGCTGAGCTTGAAACTCAAAGCATAACAACGATTGGTCAGACCTACAAATTTGATATTAATCCGTTTGCCAAAGAATGCCTGCTTAAAGGTCTGGACCAAATCGGATGGACACTGCAGTTCGATCCGAAGATCAAAGAATACGAACAGAAAAATAAACAAACGCGGCCGTGGTTGTGATGAGTTGTTCGTTGCTTGTTGTTCGTTGATCGTAGGTGGTTACGAACAACGAACAACGATTCCCGAACAACGATCGGAAAACAATGCCAACCCCCAAATCTTCCCAACGTCATTTCTCATCCATCGTAGTCGACGGCGCGGACCGAGCGCCTTCGCGAGCGATGCTTCGCACTGTTGGATTTAAAGATTCTGATTTTAAGAAACCGCAAATCGGGATTGCGTCGACCTGGTCCATGGTCACGCCATGCAATATGCATATTGATGTCTTGGCTAAACATGCGGCCAAAGGCGTTGATCAATCCGGCGGTAAGGCGGTTATTTTTAATACCATCACGATTTCCGATGGCATTTCCATGGGCAGTGAAGGGATGAAGTATTCTTTGGTGTCTCGTGAAGTGATTGCCGATTCCGTTGAAACCGTGGTCGGGTGTCAGGGATTTGACGGATTTGTCGCTATCGGCGGTTGTGATAAAAATATGCCCGGTTGCGTGATGTCCATGGCTCGGTTAAATCGTCCGTCTGTTTTTGTTTACGGCGGCACCATTCTTCCTGGTTGTTATGGCCGTGAGAAAAAAAATGTGGATATCGTTTCCGTTTTCGAGGCCGTCGGCGCTCATGCCAATAAAAAAATTTCTGATAAAGAATTAAAAGCCGTTGAAACCTGCGCGATTCCCGGTCCCGGCTCCTGCGGAGGGATGTATACGGCCAACACCATGGCCTCGGCAATTGAAGCCTTGGGATTGAGTTTACCCGATTCTTCTGCTCAGGCTGCTATCTCCAAGGAAAAAGAGCAAGATTGCCA
>JAHFGF010000029.1 GCA_023247595.1 Candidatus Omnitrophota bacterium | reverse complement strand
GGCATCCTAACTTCGAAGAGCTTTTGATCTTTAATATATGCGCATATCGAATTTCTACTCGATGAAACCAGCCGTCATAACAAAAAATATCATTATCAAATGACATGCTTCTAAAATATAAACGAACAATTGCCATGACAAAAATACTACTCAAAATGGCTGCCGCGACATATTCCCCGAAGGCAATAAAAATAAATCCGAATAAAAAATAAAGGACAGTTAAAAACTGCCCATTGCACCCCTTTGCGAATAGACTTGCCTTAAATTTCATGTTTACGCTGACTTTCGTTTTATTTACAACTCAAACGGATTCACATCTTTGTCACTCAGATACACCCAAGCGGTTGAGGCCAGACTCAAGACTTCTTTCTCGTGCGAAAACCATCCAAAGGGAATCCATCGGCGCAGCGATGAATAAGAATACGCATCTTCGCCGGGGCGGATATTAAACCGGTATTCTTCAATTCCGGCGCGCATGTTTTTCGCGTCACGAGCGAGATCGGAAGCCCAATCCGAATGTGACTGACGGTAATAATCACTCATCATCCTGACGGCTAAAATCGCTCCCGATGTCCACTCAATCGAAACCCTGTCATTCTCAGTCGTGAACCCTAACCCTTTAAGCCCGCCGTCTCTGTTCGTAACACCTGCTTTTTCTTTAGTCGTTTTCCACATGCGGTTAGCTGTCCCTTCGCCAAACCATTCATCAATGGTTTGCGGACCGAAAACAATAATCGCCCAATTCTGGACATCCACGGCAAACGGCTCCTTATTAGGCTTCCATTCCCCTTTGACAAAATGAGCGCCCTGATAAAACACATGATGCTTGGCGTCCCAATTGGACTTGACGCAATCCTCAATGCGCCGCATGGCCTGCGCGTATTTAGCGTCATTGGTCAAACGGTATAACATACGCAGTGCCGCGTACCAGGAAATATTATTTTCAATAGAAATCTCGTCGTAATACCACAGATGATAGGGCGGATATTCCAGACGGCCGACCTTAATTTTCTTTTCAATGGTGGGGCTGTCCGCATTCACGGTTTTAGCGCGGGCGTCGAGCTCATGGGCAATGGCTTCATCATTTAAGTTTGGGTCAATATCCTGCAGATGATAATACGTTCCGATAGGAGACATCCGGATACCACCGTTTTCGGCCTGAAGCAACATTGCTGCCCGTGCCAGTTCCTGGGCTAATTTAAATTCCATAGACACTGTTGCCAAACTCGACGGTTCATTCATAAAAAGATGCAGGGCAGCCATGACCACCCAAGCATTTTCTCCGGCAATCGGTTTCCAATCTTCCCAATGAATTTTAGGATTATTAGGAAAACCGCCGTAAGCTGTTTTTCCGTCGAGCGGATCCGGCGATAAATAATGGCCGTTCGCGTTTAAAATCCGAAAAATAAATCCCCGCCTGCCTTCCTGCGATAAATCAGCTGTGACCTCCTCAGGATTCATGGGATCATAAACAAAGATCTGCCGGCCGGAACCGGTGCGGATATCATCGAAATCACCTAAAGCGCCGTTCCAATAATACTCAACTAATTTTTGTGCCCTCGCATGATCCTTGATGTCCCCCGTACTGGCCAGCGCCATCTGCCAAAGCGCGGCGTCATAAATGGAAATCCCTTGGTCAACAATCATGCGTTCAATAATGCCGGTTACCGAACTGCGGCGGCCTATTTTTTTATAGACGGAATTCTTATCGCCGAAAATTTCAAAACTAAATGGAACAGCGGTCACCTGACTCACATTAGCGCGCATCCACGACAAAAGTTTTAAATCCTCTGGGGAATCTGCCGCTTTGGTGGCGCCAAAAGCAACATTGGGCAGGACAACGAGGAACACAAACAACAGAAGCCGATGCCATAATCGAAACAAACTCATTCTTAAACTTTCAGTTAACCACAAATGGATGGCATTAGTTATACGCGGCATTCAAAGATGCCCAATTATACATGACAAAAATAAAAATCAGAACAGGTAGAACAGGTAGAATTGCATAAAAGAGCGCTAAAGAAAAAACCCTACCCGGCAATTTGTACTGCCGGATAGGGTTGATACGCGTCAATTACATCGCGCGGCTGTAAACAATTTCCATCGAACGAAATTCTTTACCGTCTTTGTCTTTCATGAACGTTTCGTACTTATAATGATCAGCGTCGGTCATGGTTGTCACATCGCGATACCAGCGATGAGTTTCCTGCGTCACTGGACAGGACATGCTGCCTTCTGCCGCGAGCGTTTTTGTTTCCGCGTTGTATTGTCCGGCGCCAGTCATGATGCCTGTGGACATATTGTCCAACCAGATGCTGGTGTATTCTTTTTTCATATTGTCATAACCAAGAATGCCGCGGCCTTCAAACGGTTGGCCCATCGCGGTGCCGTTAAACGTCTGCTCCAGAAAACGTCCGCCCATGATGACCTTGGCAACGCTTGTCCCTTCTGAAACCTCCGGCTGACCGGCAGGATCCATCCAGAATTTAACCGATGTTTTCCATGTTCCTTCAAGCGATTTTAAAAAATCATGATGTTCATTAACCATTGAATATTCCTTCATGTGTTCCATCATGGCTTTTTGTTCGTCGTTCACTTCCGATTTTGGCATTGAATCGATGGCCGCATCGACGGCAGGCATCGCCATTTCCCCAGCCCTCGCGAAGTTTGAAACCGTTAAAGCATACACTGTGAACACAACCAACACCCATAAACTTTTTTTCATTTTTTTCTCCTTTGGTTTGATATTAATCAAAAATATTTTTAGGCCTTTTGAAGAATACCATTTACGAACTCTGTAAAAGACGGAAACACTTTCTGATAAAGATCCTGCGCCTGCAATTTTTTTCTCCAGGCCACCACTTTAACAAAAGCCGAAATGTCAGTTCCCGTCACTTCGCACGGGTCAAGTATGGCCAGAAGATTTAAATCCGCAAGCGTCAGGTCATTGCCGCAGATGTACGGCGTCTTGGCTAGCTGCGCATCGACATTCTTTAAAAAATTCGTCAAAAACTGACGGCCTTCTTTAAGAGAATTCTCATCTTTGGTCCCATTGACAAACTTGTAGACCAGCGTATTAAAAAATATTTTCCCCATGGCCCCGCCGATGTGGATGGAACCGAAATCCAGCCACTGATTGACAATGGCGCTCTTCTGCAGATCTTTGGGATAAAGCGGCGAATTGGTTTTCTCGGCCAGATAGCGCATGATGGCATTGCTTTCAAAGACCACAAAATCACCGTCGGTCAAAGCCGGAATGCGGCCGACCGGATTGACTTTTAAAAAATTTTCTTGGCGCTGTTCGCCGGCTGCCAAATCAACCGACTGAAAATCATAAGCAACATTCATCGCGTTAGCGGCAAAACGCACCTTGTTGCTGTTATAAGAAAAATTATTACCGTATAACTTAATCATAAAACATCCTTTCGATTACGACATTATTGACCGTACAGCTTCAAAACAGACCATTACCCTAATGTAAAATCAAAATAAGTACAATCAAAATTTATTGTGTAAAAAATGCAGGTGGATCACTATTTTAAGTCTTTAATTTTATACTGAGCAAAGCACGGACAGCATCTATCCGTCGAGAATTCTGACCTGATAATCCCATCCGCTTTGTCTCAATGGAAAACAACAAACCATCCAAACTTTTTAAATCAGCGGCCTTCAACAATAAAGAATAGACCTCATCGATATATGAATCATATTCATCTTGAGCGCTAGCGCAATCGTTAATTCCGATTGGATCCCAAACCCGAAGGAGTATGTCATGAATTTCCCTCCATACTCGAGCAACATTTTGGTCTTTATTTCCCATAAACTAGATCCAATTTGGCAATTTGGGACCGTGTCCTCATAACACTTACGCCGCGACAGCGATTTTGAATCCGCCGTAGCTCATGCGCTTGACGTCAAAGGGCATGTCTTTGGGGTCGCACATCGCGGCGACGCGCGGGTCTTTCATGACTTTCGCATTGACCTGGTTGCGATGCGCTTTGGATTTGTAGACGATCCAGGCAAAGACCACGGTCTCGTCGGCTTTAGCCCTGGCCAATTTCGGGAAAGGGCATCCCATCTTAACTGCCAAATCATCGCCCACCGCCTCACGGTATTCCAGCGCTCCGTGGTCCTTCCATATTTGGCTCGCCTTGCGGGCCATTCCTAAATATTGCTTCAGCTTTTTCTTGGGAACTGCCAAAACGAATCCATCGACGTATTTCATCATCATCTTATTTTTGGAACACCTTTGATCCTGCACTGCTACTTCCCCTGCGGCCAGCCGGGAACATCAGGGGGCTGCGGCGGATCGGACTTTTTCACCGAAGGCCTGTCCCAACGATCCATCTTCGGATTTGTGGTGACCCATTTTTTTCTGATCGCGTCGGTCTCAGTCTGCATTGTCTGCAGGGTGACACCGGACTTTCCATCCACCGGCTTATAGATGGCAAAATCAAAATATTTATAATACATTTTATACTGTACGGCGTTCAACCATGCCGGCCGGTAGGATGGATATTCCCACGGAACGAGCCACGGAAAGACGTCAAAATTCCGCCGCAGAAGGGTTTCCACGCCGATGACCATGGTGAACCATTTGCCTTCCATATTCCAAAAATAATTATCGCGATCGACACTGTCTAGGACGTCCTGCGTTTTTGTTTTCTGCTGGACCTTAAGTTCTTTCATCATTTCGACCATCTCCAGGTCGACAGCGGTATTGAAATCAAGAGTGCAATGATTGCGGATGGCTCGTTGGCCGATGGTGACACCGACGACATTCGAGACCAGGTCTTCCGGCGAGAAGGACGACCAATCCATGCCCGGCGATAAATCCCCCCACGAGGTAAGCTCATGGGCCCAGCCATTCACATACGCAATCGCGCCAGCCAGCCTCAACATTTCCTCCTGGTCGGAAGGAAGTTTAAGTATCCTCACCTCGCCCTCAGGCATGGAGAAAACCGGCAATTGATCGCGCGGAGCCTGCATCAACAGATCATAAACATGTTTAGTCCAGTCAATGAGATCGCGGACATGGCCCAAGTCGATCAAGCCCGCCTTCGCGGTATAAATATAGCCTGTGTTGTCCATTCCTACGCCGGCATGATGACCTAGGGCTTCCGACGGAAAAATAGCGCCACCGGTGCGCCACCGAACCCCGTACCACGTATCACCTTGGCCGAGAGAACAGCACCTGCGCGAAATCAAATTGACGATTGGGCGCGGTTTGGATAATCCCGCATCCAACCGGAAAATCCCCCCGCTGTAGTGCCGCCCACCCAGATTCGTTGTCCCGTAAAAATTTTTATCGGAATGCTGGATCATATTGCCCATGGGCGCTTTTCCGTTGACATGTTTAAAATTATAAAGCACCGTGTAATTTTCCCCATCAGGATCAATGCGAAAAAGCACGCCCATGCCCGCCGAGCCGCCGTAACGGGTGCTTCCATAAAGCCTGTTATCCGTGCCCCAAACGAGCGCGGCAATAGGCTGCGCGCCATCAGCTTTATTAAAATGATGCAGGATCTTATAATTAGTCCCGTCCGCGTTCATGCTGTAAATAACGCCGTGCTTGCGCTTGTACATACCTCCCGAATAAGTTGTGCCGTAAAGTTTTCCGTCTTTGCCCTGGATGACATTTGAGGGAGCAGCACCGTCGGCGCCGTCAAATGTGTGAAGGACTTTAAGTTTTCCACCGGAGGACATAAATACCGTCCCAAACAGACTTCCTTTTTTTAAGGCCTTAGGACCGAAAGCAGAGACACCGTAAAAATTATTATCAGTCACACCAGGTGAAAGGCTGATGAGTTTCATAGCCTTGCCGCCGCCCATATTATCGACAGCTGTGAACCCATCTTCGAGAGAATACAAAGTGCCATAACCTTGATTCCAGGCGTAGGTGGTCACACCCATCGTCAAGCCTTTTCTGTTGGTGACCGGTGGGGACACCGGATAGGACGCTGGCGCGTCAAATTTCTCCTTCTCTGTATGCTTCGGGTCACCCTTGCCGACCCTGCGAAGCCAGTTGTTGCGAAAACTCCAAATCGGATGAATACCCGTGCTTCCGGCTGTTACAGAAAAGATAGTCCCGGTCTTGGTGTATTTCGTATGCTTTTTCCCCATATATGTAAACTCCACTTTTCCGCCGCTGTAGGTGATACCGTAAAACATGTCATCCGAGCCCTTGGTCAATCCGCCTGATGGACCGTCGCCGTCAATGCCGTCAAAGACATGCATGATCTCAAACTTCCCGTCGGTGGTCATCTTAAAGACCATCCCATGACAGGCCGCGCAGCCGCCGTTGGAGGACGCGCCGTAAATCGTACCGTCCGAGGCTTCAACCAGATTGTTGTTCGACTCCGGCCAAAGCGGGTCAGTAGGCTTTGTACCGAAAGGGTATAGCATACATACCTCTGCGGTCACATTGGGGGAGTCCGTCGGCTTCAGATCAGCTGGGGTCGAATCCGACTGGGCAAAGGAAGAAGTGACCTGTATGACGAACACTGAAAAGACGATAAAAATAAAACGGAATATAAGCAGCATTAATTTTTCCTCATTTGCTTGATCTGTTTGGCTAGAAGTCATCCCATCAATGTTATTGCTGTCGTCATTGCGGGCAATCTCATCCGGCGCAAATTTAGATTGCTTCGTCGCTCATCCATTAATCTTAAACACGACGGGCTAAGTCCACACCATCCCCGTCTCTAAAAACTTTCAGCTCTCCTTTAGACATTACAGTCCAGCTCTCATCCGTCAACGGACGCGTGGCAATGATGGTCACCACATCTTTGGGCGATGCTTCTTTCTTAAAGTCCACTTTGATCTGCGCGTCAATCAATCGCGCCTGGCCAAACGGAGCGCGGCGCGTGATCCAGCATAAACGTGTTGAGCAATGCGCGAAAAGCAGCTGCCCGTCGGTTAAAAGCACATTAAGCGCGCCTAATTTACCAAGCTCCTTAAAAAGACTTTGAAGCAAGTCCATAACCGGACGCGCAGTCTTCGGCTTTTTTGGAAATTGCTGGCGCACACGGTCAAGCATCCAGCAAAACGCGTGTTCACTGTCGGTTGTTCCGACGGGATGATAAAACTTCAGCGCGCGATTTTTAATACCTTTAAGAGTGCCGTTGTGAGCAAACGTCCAATTATCGCCCCAGAGTTCGCGGGTAAAAGGATGAGTGTTTTCCAAACACACCTGGCCGCGGGAAGCGCGGCGGATATGACTAATGACAACCCTGCTTTTAATGGGATATTGCGCGACCAATTGAGCAATCTTAGATTTAACACCGGGAGAAGGATCACAAAACGTTCGGCTTCCCCTGCCTTCATAAAACGTGATGCCCCAGCCGTCCTTATGAGGCCCCGTTGAACCGCCGCGCTGGATTAGTCCGGTAAAACTAAAACAAATATCCGTCGGAACATTCGCGCTCATCCCCAAAAGTTCACACATTACGTCTCACCCTTTTTATCTAATCTACATCCTTGCTTTTTAAAACGACGGATTTGCACCGCCTAAGGACTGGTGGTATCGGAAAAATCTAAAACGGTTATGGCTTTGATCAAAAGTTCGCACTCATTGGTTTTAACCACAAACTTATCAGCGCCGGCAGTATTCGCGGTGGCCTCGTCATTGGCCTGCAGAGTTTCAGCGATCATGATGAACTTAAATTTACGCGGGATTGCTTTGAGCATGCGACAGAAATCCAAGTTGGTCATAAAGGCATAACCCATGTCATAAATAACAATATCCGGCTGAAGAACACCCACTGTTTCGATGGTCTCTTTATTCTTGTCAATGCAGTGAATTTTCTTAAAACCCTTAGCTTTAAGTTTAGCTTGTATACGGTCGCGTTCGCTGGGTTCACGGTCGATAATAACGATGATTTTATTAAAAAACACTTCCCATTGTTCATTCGACATCGTGTCGCCCGACGTGGAGGCGCCGGTCTTGATGAAATAATCCAGCGCGTGCGCGTGTTTGGTGAACTGCTGGGCCACCTGCATGGTGATGATATTTTTGCGGATCATTTCCGCTAAACTACGCTCCAACGAATGGCTCTTGCCGTTGGGGTCGCAATCCAGCTGCCCGCGCAGTTCATTGAGAGCCCCGCGGTTGATTAAATTCTGGATAGGAATATTCGTACACATGATTTCCGTGGCCAACGCGCGGCCGTCTCCGGCCTTGAGCGGAACCAGGCATTGCGAAATGACAGCCAAAAGATTGCCCGCCATCTGCGCGTAAATCTGCTGGCGGCGGTCCATGGGAAAAACGTCGATGATGCGGTTGATGGTTTCAACAGCGTCGGACGCGTGCACGGTTGTTAAAACTAAATGTCCGGTCTCCGCGCTGGTTAAGGCCATAGCAATAGAATCCAGATCGCGCATTTCCCCGATGACCAGAACATCAGGATCTTGACGCAGGGCGTATTTGAGCGCGTCATTAAATGAGTTTGTGTCAACCCCGACCTCCCGCTGAAGCACGACGCTGTTTTGCGACTGATGGTAATATTCAATCGGGTCTTCAATGGTGATGATTTTACTTTTGCGTTTCATGTTAATAAGGTTGAGCATATACGTTAACGTTGTCGTCTTACCGCTTCCGGCTGTCCCTGAAATGATAATCAGTCCTTTGCGTTTCATGCACAGCTCGTTAACCACCGGCGGCAGGGCAAGCTCGTCGAGCGAGCTGATTTTGGCGGCCATGATACGGATATTGGCAGCCAAATGCCCTTCGCTAAAGCAGACGTTCACGCGAAACTGAAAGTTCTTTTGGCTGCGGTAGGAAAAATCCAGTTCCTTGTGCTTATAAAGCGTTTCTTTCTGCGCATCATTTAACATGCCGACGATGAGATCATTTAAAGCCGCGTCATCCAGCGCCGGATAACCCGGAATAGGGTTCAGCTCACCAAAAACCCGAAGATACGGTGGATGACCTTCAACCAAATGAATGTCCGATGCTTTTCTGTTTAACGCCTCGGTAATAATGCCGCCGATTTTTGACATGTCCATAAACGCCTCCTAAATATGTTATCTGTTGACGGTGAACCATTGTTCACATTTGTTTCACGCTTGATTATCTCATTTTCGATTTATATGTCCTTCAACGCCAAATTGACTGGCGAACTATTTAACGCTTGATTCATCGACTCCAGCGACTGACGGATGGTATTGATTTCCTGGGTATGCGCAAACGGAATATTGTCCATTCCCTTTTTGTCCATCAAGTCGACGACCGATTGGATGGTTAAATCAGCAATGTCTCTCGCCGGCTGATAGGACGGGGATTTTCCATCTTCCGGTTTCACTTCACTGAGCACCCCGGCTTCGGTTAACTCAAACAGCATCAGGCTGACTAAACGGATAGGCATTTCCAATTCATGGGCAATTTCATTTCCGGTTAACGGTATCTGCGCGCGGTCAAACTTTTTGACACAGACATGGGCAATCGACAAAGCCGCCAACTTTTTAAACGCCGCGCTTGCCTTAAGACTGTCGGGTTCAAATTCATAGGTATCCACATTCTGCTCGGCAAAAGAAATCTCAGCGCCAAAAAGAACAATGAGCCAGCTGATCTGAAGCCAAACCAAAAACAAAGGAAGCGCGGCAAAACTTCCGTAAATCGCGCCGTAACTGCTCACCCCCACCTGGAACGTAATATAAATCCACTGCACCACCTGGTAAATGGTGCCGCCCACAATGCCTCCGATTAAACCGGAACGAAAATTCACTTTGGTGTTCGGCATAAAAATATAAATAAAAGTAAAAAGCACCCACATCACGCCATACGGCAAAATTTGCATGACATATAAAATCACCGCGCTGACCGGCCCGAGAAAGGATAATTGGGAAAGGACAAATTTTACTTGGGACGTGACCAATACCGTTAAACTGCTGGACGTCACGAGCAAAATAGGACAAATGAGCATGATAGACAAATAATCGCTGAATTTGCGCGAAAGGCTGCGTTGTTTTTTAACACCCCAAATTTCATTAAACGACTCTTCGATGTTGCCGAGCACTTTAATGACCGTCCAAAACAAAAGCGCCACACCCACGCCGGCGATGATGCCGCCTTTGGTATTCTCGAGAAAAATATTGGCATAGCCGATCATTTGCCCAACCACCTGTTCCTGCCCCGGCATCTTGGCCAAAATTTGTTTTTGCAGCAGCTGATCCAATCCAAAACCCTTGGAAATGCCGAATGCCATGGCTAAAACCGGAACAATGGATAACAAGGAATAAAAAGTTAACGCGGACGCGCGCAACTGGCATTTGTCCTCGTTAAAACCATGGAAGGCCAAAAGAAAAATTCTCAGCTGGTTAATCAGAAACGAGTGTGATTTTGGAAGTTTTCTCGTCCGGATGCGCCAAATGTCGATATTGAGAAATTGGATTAAATTTTTAATAATACTCATTCGGCTCCTTGGTAAACAAAAATAATTTTCTAAAACGCCCTTGCGCTCACATTCAAATCCAATTAATCCTGCATGGCATGAATACCTTTTAAATCAATGCGCATGGCATTATCTTCCCAGATCAACATGTCTTTGAAACGTTTGTTGTAAACAATTTCATCGTAACGGTAAACGCTGCGCGCCGTGATCGTCTGGGAAAAAGTGTCATCGAGCCCGGAAAGAGAAGCAAAAATCACCACTTGCTTCTCCTTTAACGCGGCTTCATTCAAACCGAACAGCGGACTTTCTTCATCAATAAAATGACGAATCGTCCAACTTAAAGCAAACAGCGGCGAATAATCATTTTCCAATCTCATCAAATATAATTTTCGAGACGTTTCTCCTTCGGTGCTAGTCACATTCTTTGTCAAGGTCAGCGTCATACGCGCTTCAATGATCTGGTTTAAACGGGCATTGGCCACTCGAAAAACAAAGCAAGGTTTGTCGTTATAACGGCTGATGATGGCATAGTCACTGAAAATGACCCGCGCGCTTGGCCGGGCAAACCGGGCGTAAAACAAACCCGTAATGATCACAATCATCAACATGCCCAAATACATCTGTGTCGTCACTAAAAAATTAGACCAAATACCCACCGGATCAAACGGAGCGTTTAGCGTTTGGACGCTAAAGAAAAAACAATCCACAAACCGCAACCACGACAAAGACTCATGCGCGCCTTGCAAAGCCTGGGGACCGGCACAAAAATAAAGCACAGCAAACGGCAAATTAGCCATCCAAAACAAAACAAAGAGAAAGAAAAAAAATTTAGGCCAGCTGATGGAAAGCAGATAATGATAAAGGTCGGTAAAAAGTTTTCCATGCCCAGGAGGACGATGGATATTTAAAGTGCCGTCGCGATTGATGACAACCGGAAACTTAAGATCTGGATGCTTACTTTTGGTGGGTGATTTTCTGGACATGGAAAAATTTATTTGGCTTTCATTCGCGAGCCATATTTAAATACAAATATTTCTTTATCGCTTACGGATTTCTTATATAAACGCCAATCATGATATCAAAAATATCCAAAAAATGGGATGATTTTACGTCTCTTAATATTGGATTTTTTACACTAAAATCATCCTGAACCAATGAGCCATCCCGCCAGAAAGACCAAAACTCCGCCGACAATAACCTGGAAGGAGGCGGCTAATAACGGCGTGTCCATGTATTTCCATCGGATCAAAGAAATCGCGGCAAGTTCTATGACAACAACCGCGGTGGCAATAGTCGTAGCCAAATGAAAATTTCCGATAAGATACGGCAGCGTATGTCCCACCCCGCCTAATGTGGTCATGATCCCGCAGACCACTCCGCGAATCCAAGGAACTCCGCGTCCGCTTAATTTTCCATCGTCGGAAAGCGCTTCGGCGAATCCCATGCTGATGCCCGCCCCGACTGAAGCCGCAATCCCTACTTTAAACGTCTCAACTGTATTACCTGTCGCAAAGGCCGCGGCAAATAACGGCGCAAGCGTTGAAACCGAACCGTCCATAAGGCCAGCCAACGCGGGCTGAACAATCCGCAGGATAAATAAACGGCGAGCAACATGCTTTTCATCGGCAACGGCGCCGCTTTGCTCATGAGCATCTGTCATTTGACTGGCCACTATTTCATGACGCTGTTCTTCCTGAGCCAAGTCGCCTAACAACTGACGCACTGCCGCATCTTTACACGTCGCCGCGGCAGCTTCATAAAAACGACGCGCCTCAAGCTCCATCAAAGCCGCTTGCTCGCGGGCTTTTTGCGGACGAATCACCTCAACCAACCACCAGGACGGCGGCACCCAAAAGCCTTTAACGTCTTGTCGACGGATAAGAGGGATATGTTCACCGAACCGCTGACGATACAAGTCAATCAGCCGGTGCCGATGGCCAGACTCTTCCTGGGACATGCGCGTAAACAAATCAGCGGTTGACGGAAAATCTTTCCTAAGTTTCTCCGCAAAATCGCGATAAATCCGCCCGTCTTCTTCTTCAGCCGTAATGGCAACAGC
>JAHFGF010000028.1 GCA_023247595.1 Candidatus Omnitrophota bacterium | reverse complement strand
GCGGATTAAAAATGTCGCCCGGAGAATCGTTGATACCAAAAGCAAAAATAATGACATTGCGGTCGTTGTTTCCGCGTTGGGTGATACAACCGATGATCTTGAAGCGCTTGCGTTTAAAATTACGGACCATCCGCCGGATAGAGAAATGGACATGCTGCTTTCAACCGGTGAGCAGATCTCCTGCGCGCTTTTGGCGATGGCGGTCAAGGCCTTGGGGCATGACGCGATTTCTCTAACCGGACGTCAGGTAGGCATTAAAACCGATAAGACGCATACCAAGGCCCGCATCATTTCCATTGATGGAAAACGTATTCGCGAAGCATTTAAAAAAGGAAAAATAGTTATTGTAGCCGGATATCAAGGCGTGACCAGCAGCGATGAAATTACAACGCTGGGCCGCGGCGGGTCGGACTTAACCGCCGTTGCGATTGCCAAAGCGCTTAATGCGAGTGTCTGTGAAATTTATACCGACGTCACCGGCATTTTTACAACGGATCCGCGCATTGTCAAAGAAGCCAAGAAAATTAAAACCATCACGTTTGATGAAATGCTCGAGATGGCTTCGCTCGGAGCGCAGGTTATGCAGGCGCGTTCCATCGAAGTTGCCCGACGATTTAATATACCTATTCATGTGAGATCTAGTTTTTTCAAGGAGGAAGGAACCATGATTGTGAAAGAAACAGAAAAAATGGAAGAAATCGCCGTGCGCGGTGTAACGAGCAATAAAAACGAAGCGAAAATTACCATTTGCAGTGTTCCGGATAAACCCGGCGTGGCTGCTCAAATTTTTACAAAAATTTCCATGGCAGGCGTTAACGTGGATACGATTGTTCAAAATGTCAGCCATACCAAAGTGACCGACATTTCATTCACTGTTCCCAAATCCGATTTGAACAAAGCCATTAAAGCAGCGCAAGAAGTCGGCAGAAAAGTCGGTTTGGGCGGAATTCTCCACGATGATAACGTCGCCCGCGTTTCCATTGTGGGATCCGGCATGCGTTCTCATTCGGGCATTGCCGCTCAAATGTTTAAAACTTTGGCCGATAACAAGGTCAACATCGAAATGATTTCAACATCTGAGATCAGCATTTCCTGTATCATCCGCAAGGATGACGCGGATAAGGCTGTTAAGGCTTTGCACAAGCAATTCGGCTTGGATAAAAAAATTGTTTAAGAAAACAACCCTGAACGTCTTTAATTGGCATTCATGACGACGATTCGATATTTTATTTTGGAACATTTTTGAAAGGATTAGGCATGTCTCGCATAGTCATATACGACACGACGCTACGTGACGGTTCACAGACCGAAGGCATCTCATTTTCTGTGAATGATAAGATCAAGATTACCCAGAAATTGGATGAACTTGGCGTTCATTATATTGAAGGCGGCTGGCCGGGATCAAACCCCAAGGACGAAGAATTTTTCAAGATGATGCAGAAAAAGAAACTCAAAAACGCCAAGCTCGCCGCTTTTGGTTCAACCAGACGCGCCGGCATTAAGGCTTCTGATGATAGTAATTTAAAGTCGCTTGTGGCATCCAAAACACCAACGGTGACCATTTTTGGAAAGTCCTGGGATCTGCATGTCAACGACATCATCAAAACAACCTTAGATGAAAACCTGAGCATGATTTCGGATTCTGTTGCGTTCTTAAAAAAACACAAACTGGAAGTGTTCTATGACGCCGAACATTTTTTCGACGGATATAAGAACAATCCCGATTACGCGCTTAAAACAGTATTGGCCGCTCAAAAGGCAGGGGCTAATTGCATCATTTTTTGCGACACAAATGGCGGTACCTTGCCCGAAGAAGTGGCTGGCATCATCGAGGAGATCAAACATCATTTCAAAGTGTCGATGGGTATTCACACGCACAATGACATGGATTTAGCGGTCGCCAATAGTATGGCTGCCATTGATTCCGGTTGCATACAAGTGCAGGGAACGTTTAACGGTCTGGGCGAACGTTGCGGGAATGCTGATTTGTGTACCATCATCGGAATTTTGTACACCAAGTTAGGGCGAAAATCCATACCGGATGCCAAGGTTAAAAATTTAATGGAGACGTCTTATTTTTTAAGCGAGATCTCAAATATCAAACTTCCTGATAACCACGCGTTTGTTGGACATTCAGCGTTTGCGCATAAAGGGGGCGTTCATATTGATGCCATCCTTAAGAATCCTTTGGCGTATGAACATATCAAGCCGGAACTCGTCGGTAACCATAGCCGTCTTCTGACTTCAGAACTGGCTGGAAAGATGCCGATTGTTTTAAAAGCTGAACAAATGGGCGTTAAAATTGACAAAAAATCTCCAGAGGCGCAAAAGCTGCTCAAAGATCTTCAGGATAAAGAAAATGAAGGTTATCAATTTGAAGCGGCAGATGCTTCCTTTGAACTCTTTATCAAACGGTATTTCAAAAAATATACTAAATTTTTTGAATTAGAAGACTATACCGTTGTGACAGGCAAAGATAAAAAAGGCAATGTTTCGGCCGCTGTAGAAATTGATTTAAAGATCAACGGTAAATCCGGGAACACTGGCAAGTTTACTAGCGGCGGCCCTGTCGATGCGCTTGATGGGGCATTGCGTCGAGCGCTTACTAAGATTTATCCTGCTTTGGACAGTATGCATCTATCTGATTACAAAGTACGTGTTTTAAATACCAGCGATGGAGCTGCTGCCAAGGTGCGTGTTCTCATTGAATCCCAGGATGACCACGATTCCTGGACCACCGTCGGCGTTCATGAAAATATCATCGAAGCCAGCTGGGAAGCCTTGGTTGACAGCATTGAGTACAAATTATTAAAAGATAAAATAAAGAAGTGAGTCAGGGGTAAGAGGTAGAGAGGTAAAAATCCTTTTATACCACTTACCTCTTATCTCTTACCTCTAAAAATGACTGAATTATCATCACGCTATAACCCCAAAGAAGTTGAAGATAAATGGCTGTCGGTCTGGAAAGACCAGCAGTCCTTCCACGCCCAGGTTTCTCAAAAAAAGCCGTTTACCATTGTCATTCCTCCGCCCAATGTGACCGGCATTTTGCACATGGGGCATGCGCTCAACAATACGCTGCAGGATATCCTCATTCGATATAAACGCATGACTGGGCATGAGGCTTTGTGGATGCCGGGAACAGACCACGCCGGGATTGCCACGCAAAATGTGGTTGAGAAACAATTGGCCAAAGAAGGCAAAACGCGTTATGACATCGGCCGGGATGCCATGCTTAAGCGTTTGTGGGATTGGAAAAATGAATACGGCGGCACCATTCTT
Organism: Candidatus Omnitrophota bacterium; assembly: GCA_023247595.1. The sequence goes on along the minus strand of JAHFGF010000028.1, from coordinate 9,237 downwards.
AAACAGTTGGAAAAATTAGGTTCATCCTGTGATTGGCCGCGCACGCGTTTTACGATGGATGATGATTACAGCGACGCGGTCAAGGAAGTCTTTATCCGGCTCTATGAAAAAGATTTGATTTATCGCGGCGACCGCATAATCAATTGGTGCCCGCGCTGTCAAACCGCGCTTTCGGATGAAGAAGCAGAGCATAAGGACAAGAACGGAAAACTTTATCACATCAAGTATCCATTTAAAAACGACCCGTCTAAATTCGTAATCGTAGCCACGACTCGTCCGGAAACCATGCTGGGGGATACGGCGGTTGCGGTTAATCCGGATGATGACCGCTATACAAACCTGGTCGGCCAAACCCTTATCCTTCCTTTAATCCATCGCGAAATTAAAATCATTGCGGATGAATTTGTGAACAAAGAATTTGGAACCGGCGCGGTTAAAGTAACGCCTGCGCATGATCCCAATGACTTTGCCATGGGCCAGCGTCATAAACTTGAATTCATCAATATTATGAAACCCGACGCGGTTCTTAATGAACACGCGGGGAAATTTAAAGGCATGGATCGTTTCGCGGCGCGAAAGGCTGTTGTGGCAGAACTGCAGGAAACTGGGTTATTGGATAAAATCGACGATCACGCGCATGCCGTAGGCCATTGCTACCGCTGTGACACCGTCGTTGAACCGTACCTTTCCAAACAATGGTTTGTCCGAATGGAACCTTTGGCCCGGCCGGCGCTTGAGGCTGTCAAGAACGGAACCATTCGTTTTCATCCCGACAGATGGGAAAAAGTCTATTTAAACTGGATGGAAAATATCCGCGACTGGTGCATTTCCCGTCAGATCTGGTGGGGACATCGCATCCCGGTTTGGTATGACAGCGAAAATAATGCTTATGTTGCTCACGATGAAGAGGAGGCTAAGCTTAAAGCCCGTCAGAAAAACGGAAAAGATGTTGCTTTGCGGCAGGATGAAGATGTCCTGGACACTTGGTTCTCATCCTGGCTTTGGCCGTTTGCGACGCTCGGCTGGCCCAAAAAAAATCCGGACCTTAAATTTTTCTATCCAACCAACGCGCTGTTTACGGCTTCTGAAATTATTTTTTTCTGGGTAGCTCGGATGATTATGGCTGGTTATGAATTTAGGGGACAGGCTCCATTTAGCGATGTTTATATCCACGGAACTGTGCGCGATGCCAAGGGCCGTAAGATGTCAAAATCCTTAGGCAACGCCCTGGATCCGCTCGAAATCATTGAAGAATACGGCGCCGATGCTTTACGTTTTAGTCTCATCATCAATTCCGGTCAGGATATTTTTATATCGAAAGAAAAATTTGAAATCGGCCGGAATTTTGCCAATAAAATTTGGAACGCGTCGCGTCTAATTTTTATGAATGTTAAGCCGGAGGCATACGCCAATTATCAAACTATAAACATGGAAAAGCTCGATTTACCATCGCGTTGGATTTTATCGCGTCTGTATACGACCATAGAAAAAACCGCTGAAGCCATTGAAAAATACCGCTATTCCGACGCGGAAACGCAGGTACAGGAATTTTTCTGGGGAAGCTTTTGCGATTGGTATTTAGAAATCATTAAGAATCAATGGGCTGATCTGGAAGTGCAGAAGGTGGCTTTGCATGTTTTGGAAAATTCGCTGAAGATCATGCATCCGTTTATCCCGTTTGTTACTGAGGAGATTTACAGCAAAATCAATCCTTCTCAAAATTTATTATCCACCAGCGCATGGCCGACTATTAAAAAAGAGTATATCGATTCTCAAGGACAAATCACCATGCAGGCCATGATTGATTTGATCACATCCATCCGTAATACCAGGGCCCAATGGAATATTAAACCCAATGAGACAGTTGATTGTATTTTAAATATTTCAGATAAAAAAATGGTTGAGGTCCTGACCAATGAATTCCAGAGGTTTCAGCATCTGGGACGCATAAAGACGGTAACATTTGCCGACTCTGTCGACACAGTCAAAGACGCGGCTTCCGGTGTCATTGGGGATATTAAATATTTCATCCCTTTACAAGGCGTTATTGATTTGGAAAAAGAAAAAAAACGTATTACGGAACAACTAACCCTGCTTGATAAATCCCTGCAAGGGATTGCTGTAAGGCTGCACAATAGTGATTTTGTAAAAAAAGCCCCGCCTGAGGTCATCCAAAAGGACCAGGAACGCATGACTGTATTGCAGAAAGAAATCCAGGATTTACGTGCCGTCATTTCCAGCCTTTCATAATGAAATTTCATTATGAAATTTGTATAAAGTCGTTTTATAAGGAATACTTGTATATAAATTATGGACGAAAAAGCGCTTGATCGCATCATCCGGGCCGCCCTTAAAGAGGATATCCAGCTAGGGGATGTCACGACCAACAGTATCGTGCCGTCTGAAAGCGTATCGCGGGCTGTCATTTTTGCCAAAGAAAATGCTGTGCTTTGCGGAATACAATTGGCTTGCGGGGTTTTTAATTCTTTAAACAAAAAAATAAAATGCCAGTGCCACTTTAAAGACGGAGAAAAAATAACTCCGTTTAGGCCCGTTTTAACACTTAAAGGCCCAAGCCGGTCGTTATTGACAGGAGAGCGGACAGCATTAAACTTTCTCAGTTATCTTTCCGCAATCGCGACACAAACGCAGCAATTTGTCGAAGCGGTAAAGCCCTATCGGGTCAAAATAATGGATACCCGTAAGACGACTCCGACTTTGCGTCATTTGGAACGCTATGCGGTTAAATGCGGCGGAGGCGTTAATCACCGCGATGATCTTTCAAGTATGGCGATGATTAAAGACAATCATTGGGTGTTGTCCGGACATCTTGCCATCAATGCAATGGTTCAACAGATTCATAAAAATCGTAAAGTTGCTGTTGAACTAGAAGTGGATGATTTGACACAATTCAAACAGGCCTTGGCAAGCAAGGTGGATATTATTTTGCTCGATAATATGAGTCCAGGCATGGTTCGCAAAGCTGTGGATTTGCGTAAAAAATTAAAAAGTCCAATTTTGTTGGAAGTCTCTGGCGGTGTGAATTTAAAAACCGTTCGGCTTTATGCCCAAACCGGCGTGGAACGGATCTCCGTCGGCAGTCTTACGCATTCGAGACGCGCGGTTGATTTCTCTATGGAAATTCTTAAGAAATGAAAATCTTATTTTATATTTTATTGCTGATTGCCTTCGTCATTCCTAAAGCGCATGCCGACAGAGGAGAGGGAGATCCTGCGTCTCCTTTAGAAGAAGCGATGTTTGACGATAAGGTTATTTTTGACGGATATGTCGGGAAGTACAAGGATAAGCCAAAGGACGTTATTGTGGCGATGATTAATGACACAACCGTTGGTTCTTTTAAGCTGGCGGCTGTTATTCATATATTTCGCGATCAGTTTGCGGATGAAGCCGTAAGCGCTGAAAAAAGTTTCTTTGAAAAAACATTATTGCGTATCTTGAGCCACGAGGAATCTCCGTTCGTTCAAACTGAAACCATGAGCGCGCTGGTTGCCTTGGACCGGTATAAATATTTCAAAGTCATGGTTCCCAGATTGATTGAAAAGTTGGACCATTATAATGATGCCGTTGTTGAACGCGCGTATGAAGACCTAACCTATATTGTTTCCAAAAGCACCGCCCGCACACGAGAGGCCAGGATTGTTTTTAACACGCTTCGTAAAATTCTTTTTTTGTCCCGGAAAAAGTTGGAGTATGTCCAGGATCCCGATGAAAAACTACAAAAAAAGTTGGATCTTTTATTTTGGTCCATCAAAGTATTGGGTACCCAAGAGTTAAAACAACTGCCTTCTGAAGTGATTCGGCTTCTATGACGAAGTTCCCAGCATTGTTATCCAATAAATTCGCCCGCCTTGGAGCGCTTGCCGTTCTCGTTTTATTAAGCGCTTTTGTTTGGTTTCAGTTTACCTATCCCCGTTTTTCACATATGGACTTGTCCATATCCCGGCAAAAAGCTATTGATTTAGCTGTCGACTTTATCAAGAAAAAAAATCAAATCAGCGTTGATCAGTTTCATCAGGTTGTTGTTTTCAATGTCGACCTGCAAACCGACCGTTATCTTCAAAAAGCCATTGGATTTAAAAAAACCAATGCTTTTATTGACCAGTACAACTACGATTTGTTTTACTGGGTCTTACGCTTTTTTAATGAAGGCAAAAAAGAGGAATACAGCGTTGTTGTCAGTTCCCATACGGGAGAAATCATAAGCGCAGCGTTTAGCGCAGCAATTTTTTGAAAAGAATTTTGGCTTTAATTTTCGGGATTGGGTATTTCATTCAAAAAGCAACATCAAGCTTGACCACCGCATCGAGTATCAATTTACCTGGGAAAGAAAATCTCTTTTTATCCCGTGGAATGCCAACCCTAAAATGGGGGGAGGCAAATTGCTCGCCATGGCCAATGTTTCAGGCGATGAAATTCTGGGATTCAATAAGCAATCTTTTTTAGTGCCTGAAGAATTTATACGGCATATTGAACGAAAAAAAGAAAGCGGTCGAAATTTAGGATTGATTGCTAATATTGGCTCGTTGATCTTTATGATCGGCGCTATTTGGGTGCTTTTATCCAGGCGCAACCATCTAAGCATGAACGCGACCAAAAAATTTTATCTGAACGTTATCGCGTTTTTATTTGGATTATCCGTTATTTCAGCATTTAATAATTCGCAAGGATATCTCTATTCCTACCCGACAACCCAGCCGTTGATTCCGTTTATTATCCGACAAGCCCTAAACGAACTTTTGGATCGATTTTTCTTTTATGTTGCCTTTATTATTCCGTGTTTAGCAGGTGAATTGCTGCGGTTTGAAATGCATCCCAAAAAACCAAAGATGAGCTTTTATCATTATGTGACGACGACGTTTTTCTCCAGAGATGTCGCTCAAACATTATTATTCGGTTATTGCTTCGCTGTGATTATGGTCGGACTTCAAACCGCCATTTTCGAATTCGGTTTTCGGTATTGTGACGTTTGGGTTGAACAGGAGCGTCTGAGCCGTTTTTCAACTGCATATTTTCCATTTCTGGGTATTTTAATTATGGCGGCTAACGCCAGTATTACGGAGGAAACTTTATACCGTTTATTTGGATATCATTTTTCTTTAAAAATGCTCCGTAATTCTTTTCTTGCGGTAGTTATCCCATCTGTTATCTGGGGGCTTGGGCATACGGGTTATATGGTCTTTCCATTTTGGTTTAGGGGAGTGGAAGTTACGCTTTTGGGGATTTTAACCATTTTTATTTATAGGCGGTTTGGATTGTTGTGCGTTATTGTTCAGCATTTTCTTTTCGATGCCTTTTGGGCCAGCTCACCATATATTTTTGGAAAATCGGTGAATTTTGATTTCTGGATGTCCTTGCTTGTTTTGGCCATTCCATTTTTTATCGCAATCAGCGCTTATCTCATCAACCGGCCAATTGTCAAAAAAAATATCCAATGGCTGTTAAACAAACAGCAAAAATATAATTTGGAAATTTTAAAAAGCTACATAGAAAAACAAAGGCAGGAACGATCATTTGACGCGAATGCCTTAAGACCTCTTTTAATTCAGAATGGCTGGGATGTCGCGGTTGTTGACGTGGCGTTTAAGGATTTAAGAATTTCCTTGTCGGTAGACAACAGTTATAGCGACCCATAATTTTAATTGCGGAGGGTCGTTTTTTTGCTATACTGCAGAAAATTATTTCCAACTAATCGGTTAGGCTTTTATGCTTCTTAATCCCTTTTCTTTTTACTCTCCCAGGACAGTTCAGGAAGCGGTTCGCCTTTACGGATCCCTTACAGATGTCAAAATTTTGGCAGGCGGAACTTTCTTACTCAACAGCCTTAAGTTGTTGAAACGCAAGGGGACAAAAACTGCGGCCAATATCATCAGTTTACGAAAGATTGACGCGTTAAAAGGTGTCACTTTTTCCAATGGCAAGCTGACCATTGGCGCCATAACGGCTATTAATGAACTTTTCGAATCACCGCTTTTAACGGATAATTTTTCAGTTTTACACACTGTCTGCCGCAACATTTCGACCAATCCTATCCGTAACATGGCAACAGTCGGAGGCAACCTGACATGCCGTTATACCTGGACCGAACTTGGCGCGGTTATGATCGCGCTCAAAGCATCGCTTCATTTTATGGGAAAAGATGAGATTGCATCTGTGGTAACAGCAGAAGATTTTTTCAAAAATGCCGCCAGATCAGATAAATTATTTACGCATGTCACAATCGATCACGACCCGTCAGCCAAGTTATCTTACCAAAGGGTCAAAAAAACTATGCATGTCGACGTCCCGCTCTTGGCAGTTTGTCTCAGCGCCAAAATTAAAAACAATCAATTTGCTGATTCCTGTGTGGCAGTCAATAATGGGTCGGCTTTTGCCCAACGGGATTATCTTTTGGAGAAATTTTTAAACCAGGCGCCGGCAAATTTAGAAACAGTGACTCAAGCTTTAAACCATCTCGATACAAATATCTATGACAAAAGAAGTGATGAATATAAAAGCCATATGTTTCGCGTGTCGATTAAAAACGCCTTAACTGAAATTATTGAAAAAAGTAAATCATGAATAAAATCACCTTAAACATTAATCAGTCGCAGCACGAAGTTTCAATTAACGGTAACGAAACGTTATTGGAAGTCCTCAGAAATCAATTAGGATTAACAGGAACCAAAACAGCCTGTGAGGAAAGTGAATGCGGCACCTGTACTGTCCAGGTGAATGGAAAAGCCGTGTTGGCATGCATCGCGCTTGCCGCGGACTTGGTAGGCGATGATATTCAAACCATTGAAGGAGTTGCCAATGGTGACCGCCTGCATCCCGTTCAGCAAGCTTATATGGATTATGGCGCTGTTCAATGCGGATTTTGTATTCCGGGAATGATCATGTCAACCAAAGCGTTGCTCGAGAAAAATCCGCAGCCCACACAAGAAGAAATTGAATATGCTTTAGATGGCAATATTTGCCGCTGCGCCGGATATCCCAAAATCTTTGATGCGGTTAAAAAAGCTGGAATAATTATGAAAAGCGATTGGCAGACTCAATTTTCGACGAGCGGTAATGACGAGGAAGGGCGTCCCAAGTTAGAGGGAATAACCTGCGGTATTACGTATGAACAATATGTTAAGGGCCTAAATACTAAGCAATAATAGGACATCGTTTGTATGAGCCAATCTGTTAATTCTTCTGCAAGTAAAATCAACTTAGAGCCCGTTGGGAAAAGTGTCCCGCGGATTGATGGGCGGGGCATTGTCACCGGTCAGACCAAATACGTTTTTGATGTCTCTTTCCCCAATATGCTTGTCGGCAAAATGATCCGCAGTGAACATCCGCACGCCCGCATCATCAGCATCGACACATCTAAAGCCGAAAAATTACCCGGCGTTAAGGCAATCATTACAGCCAAAGATACCCATAATATTAAGTACGGTTCCAATGAATATTTTTTTCCTCACACGGTTGATCAGTTAGCCATTGAAAATGAAAAAGTCCGTTATATTGGAGATGAAATTGGAGCTGTTGCCGCTGTCGATGAAGAAACGGCGTTGGAAGCTTTAAAATTAATTGATGTTAAATATGAAATTTTACCTTTTGTCACCGATTCGCTCGAGGCTATGAAGCCGGGCGCGCCGCAGATTCATGAAGCCATGAACAATATCGGTGTTATTCTGCCGGTCAATTTTGGAAATCCAGATCGTGTTTTACGTGAATCTTTTCATGTACGCGAAGATAAATTTTACGCCTCCGCAGCCGCGATGGCCGCTCTTGAGCCGCATGTGTGCATTGGTCAATGGGAAACTTTTACCAATAAAATCACGTTGTGGTCTTCCAGCCAAGCGCCTTTTAAATGCAGGGAAGCCTTAGCTAAAACCATGAAGATGGATTTAAACGATGTCCGCGTTATTAAATTGGCCGTCGGAGGCGGGTTTGGCGGAAAGTTGGAAATGCTGCCAATGGACTTTGCCGCGTGTCTTTTATCGAAAAAGACGGGTGGGCTTCCAGTTAAAATTTGTTACAACAGAGAAGAGGAGTTTACCTTTTCCCGAAGAAAACATGGCATGCATTACACCATCAAGTCGGGCGTTACCAAGGAAGGAATTTTAACAGCCATCACGGGTGAAGTTATCGCGGATGGCGGAGCGTATTGCAGTTACGGTCCAACCGTCATGGCCGCTGCCATTATGCGCATTTTTATGGTTTATAAGATTCAGCATTTTCGAATTTCCGGCTATCGTGTTTATACAAATACGCCCATCAGCGGTGCCATGCGCGGTTTCGGCGGTGTTCAATCAGGATGGGCCATCGAATCACATGTGGATCTCTTGGCAAAAGACTTGGGTCTGGACCCCATTGAATTTAGAATGCGCAATATTACAACTCCGAATATGATTACAATTAATAAAATGCATTTAACAACAAACGGTTTAAAGGAATGCATTGAAAAGTCTGTTGTTGCTTCTGACTGGAAGAAAAAACATAATAATCCAAAGTATTGCAAAGAAGGCGTCTGGAAAAGAGGCATCGGTATTGGAATCGCAGCCGATGTCATGGGTTCCAAAATGTATAAATCGCATGAATCTGCCGGCGCTATCGTTAAAATAGAAGAAGACGGTTCTGTTTATTTGTTTACCGGAGCTGCGGATACTGGCCAAGGTTCAAACACGGCGTTGTCTCAAATTGCAGCTCAGGCCTTAGGCGTTAAGTATGAACGCATCAAATGTAAATCCGGTGACACCGAGATCACTCCTTTTGATACCGGAAGTTTTGCCAGCCGCGTCACGTTTATTTCAGGCAACGCGGCTTTGCGCGCAGGAAAAGACGCGAAAATTCAAATTCTTGAAATTGTGGCTGAAGAGCATAAAATCGACAAGGTCGAGCTCGACATCGTTGCGGAGAAAGTCATCCGCATCAAAGATCAATCGGTACTTATGACCTTTGATCAAGCGCTCAATCTTTGCTATTCATTTAACTACGGCAAACAAATCATCGGCAGAGGAAGTTACAATCCCAAAACAACGCCGATTGATTTTCGGACCGGAGAAGGAAATGTTTCGGGTAGTTATGGCTTTGAAGCTCAAGTCGTAGAGGTGGCTGTTAATATTGAAACAGGTGAAGTCAAGATTATCAAAATGTGGGACGCGCATGATATCGGGAAGGCCATTAACCCCCAGTCAGTGGAGGCTCAAATTGAAGGTTCTCTAGCCATGGGGATTGGTTATACCTTTT